>NZ_JBPGXG010000130.1:0-12779 GCF_056755255.1 Monashia sp. HAY1-5C
GGGCACGTCGCGGTAGGGGAGCACGACGGGGTCGTGGCCGCCGGTGTCGCGGCTCTCGCAGGTGACCTCGTCGGGGTTGCGGTCGGGGTTGCTCACCGGATCAGGCTAGGCCGCCGTTGCTACCTTGCCCACCATGACCGAACCCCTCCGACCGGCCCGACCCGGTGCCTCGCCGGTCCCGTCGTCCGCCGCGTCCCCGACGCGGGCGCCGCGCTGGTCCGCGTGGCGGGTGGTGTGGTGGTTCGGGTTCGTCAGCCTCGCCGCCGACATGGTCTACGAGGGCGCCCGGTCGATGTACGGCCCGCTGCTCGCCTCGCTCGGCGCGGGCGCGGTCGTCGTCGGGCTCGTGACCGGGGCCGGCGAGGCGATGGCGCTGGCCCTGCGTCTCGTCTTCGGTCCGCTCGCCGACCGCACCGGCCGCTACTGGGGCCTGACCATCGCCGGCTACGGCCTCACCGCGGTCTGCGTGTCGCTGCTCGCCGTGACACCGTTCGTCGGTGGCGCCGGACTCGTCCTCGCCGCGGTCCTCATCCTGCTCGAGCGCGCCGGCAAGGCGGTGCGCAGCCCGTCCAAGTCGGCCCTGCTCGCCCACGTCGCCACCGCGGTGGGGCGCGGACGTGGCTTCGGGGTCCACAAGGCCCTCGACCAGGTGGGCGCGTTCGCCGGCCCGCTGCTCGTGGCCGGAGTGGTCGCGGCCGCCGGCGCGATCTGGCCGGGCCTGCTCGTGCTCGCCGTCCCCGGGGTCGCCGCCATGGTCCTGCTCGCCGTCATGCGGGCGCGGGTGCCCGACCCGGCGGTCTACGACCCCCAGCCGACCGACACCGCGCCTCCCGCTGCGGCCACCGACACGTCGAGCACCGACGCCCAGACAGACGTCGGGACCATCGACGCCGGGACGACCGACGCGGTCGCGCCCACCGAGGCGCTCGCGGCCGACGCCGTGCTCGCCGCCGCGTCGGTGACGGACGCGAAGGACGGCCACACGCCTGCCGACCCGTCGGTGCCTGCCGACGGTACGCGTCCTCGACAACGCGTCGGCGGCGTGCGCGGCTGGTTCGCGGACGCCGTCGGCGCGGGTCTGCCGCCCTCGTTCTTCCGGTACGCGCTCGCCGCGGGCCTGACGACCGCCGGCCTCGTGACGTTCGGCCTCATCGGCTACCACCTCACCGTCGCCGGTCTCGTGCCCGTGGCCACCGTGCCGGTGGTCTACGCCGGGGCGATGGGCGTCGAGGCGCTCGCGGCCCTCGGTGTCGGCGTCGGGTACGACCGGTTCGGCGGGGCGGTGCTCTTCGCGGTACCGGTGCTCGTCGCGCTCGTGCCTCCGCTCGCGCTCACCGGCTCCCTGACCCTCGCGCTCGTCGGCGTCGCGGTGTGGGGACTGGCGTACGGCGTCCAGGACTCGACGGTCAAGGCGCTCGTCGCCGAGGTCGTCGAGGCGCCGAGGCGGGCCACCGCGTACGGTGTCTTCGCCGGCGTCCAGGGCGCCTTCGCCGTCGTCGGCGGCCTCGTGTCCGGCTGGCTCTACGACCGGTCGCTGCCCTGGCTCGTCGCCGTCGTCGCCGTCAGCCAGCTCGTCGCCCTCGTCCTGCTCGTCCGCACCGTCCGCGCCCTCCGTCGGACCCGCACCCCCTGACCGACGAGGAGGGCCGGGTCGGTCAGGCGGGGAGCGCGGTCGGACGCGTCAGCGGGCCGAGCGCGATGAGCAGCAGGAGCGCCCCGAGCGGCAGCAGGCCCCACGGCACCGCGATGGCGACGGCTCCGACGGCTGCCAGCGCCGCCGACCCCACCGGCAGGCGTCCCTCGAGGGTCAGGGCCGCGAGCACCGCGGCCAGGCCGACGGCGACGAGCACCGGGCCGCCGACGACGAGGGCGACGGGCAGGGTCGAACCGAGCAGCCCGACCGCCTGGCCGAGCCACACCGCGCCCGTGGCGCCGGCGCCGAACGCGGCGAGGGCCGTGGCCGGGACGCCGATCCGCAGGTGCTCGAGGCGTGTGCCCAGCGCCGCGACGAGCCAGCAGAACGCGGCGGCGGCGACGACGAGCGTCAGTCCCGACGCCACGGGCGCGAGCCGGTCAACGTCCGCCCCGTCGAGGCTCGCCCCGAGCGCGAGGGAGACGGTGCCGGTGCCGCTGCCGGTGTCGCTGCCGGCGACCGCGCCGTCAATGCCCGTGGCGGCGGGGGACCCGAGGCCGAGCACCCACGCGACGATGCCGTGGACGAACAGGGCGAGGGGTGCGACGAACGCGAGCACCCGACCCCGGTCGGGCAGCGGCGCGGGTCCGGTGCGGGCGACCGGAGGGGTGCGGTCGGCGCCCGGAACCCCGAGGGTGCCCGGCGCGATCGTGATGCCGGAGGTGCCGGTGCCACGCGACGTGTCGCGGCTGTGGTGGGCCGCGACGGGTCGGGAGCGGAGAGTCGTCGTCATGCTCCCAGCGTGGGGTCCCCGGCGGGTCCTGCCCATCGGGGTCGACCCCGAGCCGTCCCCGAGCGACCCCTGAGCCGCACGCCCCGGCGAGGTCGCTGCCGGCCGGGCGCAGCCGGCGGGGAGCGCCTCCCGAAAGGTGGGTTTTGTCCATTTCGCGACGGAGGCGCTGTCCGGCGTCGTACCTTTCGCCAAGAGGGAGTGGAGCACGGGGGTGCTCCGAGGTTCGCGTTCAAAGGGGATGACCATGTCCGTGCGCTTCAACACCCCACCCGGATGGCCGGCTCCGCCCGCAGCATGGGCGCCCGGTGACGACTGGATGCCCGACCCCAGCTGGCCTGTGCCACCCGAGGACTGGGAGTTCTGGACGGTCGTCGACCCGCGTCGGGTGGCGAGCAGCGGTCTGGTCGGCGACGTGCTCGCCGGACTCCCCGTGGGGTCGCGTGCGGTCAGTGCCATCGATGCCATCGACGCCGTCGACACCGGGGATGCCCTCCGCGCCGTCGGCCCGGCCGGGCCGGGCGGTGCCAGGCGGTTCGAGCCCCGTCCGCCGCGACTGGGTGCCCCTCCCCGGTCCGTCGTGGCGGCCTACGGCACGGACCGGGGCACCTGGCTCGCCCGGCTCCGGGCGTCCGAGCGCGTGGCCCAGCCCGGGGTGGCTCCCACCACCACGGTCGAGGCCACGCCGGTCCCCGAGAACGAGACCCTGCCCGCGCCGGCCGCACCCGTGACGCCTCCGCGTCCCGCGGCGCGTCCGGCACCCGAGGACGCGTGGGCCGTCGACGGCCTCCGGTTCCCGGTCAGCAGGGTGGACGTCTGACGTGGAGCCGCAGATCAGGGTCGCACCCGAGGTGCGGCTCGGCTCCACGGCGTCCGGCCTGCGCGCGTCGCTCGCCGCCGGTGCCTCCTCCACCGACCCCCTCGCGGGCCCCGGTGGCTGGATGGGCACCGGCGTCGGGTCGCGCGGCACGACCAGCGTCCCCCCGGTGTCGCTCGACGCGCTCGCCGTGCGGGCGCTGGCCGCGCAGCGCGGCAGCGACGTCAACGCCCTGACCGAGGTCGAGACGACGCTCGCCTCGCTCCACCTCCAGACCCACACCCCCCGGCGCCGTCCGGAGCCCGAGCCGGTCGGACCGCTCCAGGGCCACGAGCGCAAGGACCTGTACCGCAGGGCCCTGCGCGCCGCGCGCCGGCCGGTGCCGGTGTTCCGGTTCTCGGCGCGTTCGGCCGCTCGCCAGGACGCCGAGGTGCAGGCCGACGCGTTCGCCGCCGCCGCCGAGGTGTCCCACGCCGTCGTCGGGCAGCATCGCGCCACGGCCCTCGAGGACCGGTGGGCCGACCTCGCCCGCAACGACCGGGTCACCGTCGTCGCCGAGCTCGACGCGGAGTTCGCCGCGGCCGGCGGGACGTGCACCTGCATCGACGCCGGCTGGTCCGAGGACGGCGCGCGCGGTTACGTCACCGTGGTCGCCCGCTACCCGCGTCCGGACATCGTCGGCGAGCGCGGCCCGGGCCTGTCGGGCAACGGGCGACCGATGCTGCGCCGCCGCACGCCGGCCGAGCGCAACGCCGTCTACCTCGGCGGGCTCGCCTCGCTCGCCCTCGCGACGGCACGCCACGCGATCAGCGTCGCCGTCGCCGCCGACGACGTCCACGTCCTCGTCGTCCGCCCGACCGAGGGCGGCACCGGCCTCGAGCCGGTCTACCTCGGCAGCCTGAGCCGCGAGGCCGTGACGCTGCGGCCGGCTTCGGCCGACCCGTTGCCCCTGCTCGTCAGCGCCGCCGCCCGGCCGATGCGCTTCGAGGGAGCGACCAACGACCTGGCCCCGCTCGAGCCGGAGGCGGACATCGAGGCGGTCGTCGGCGCGTGCGTCGCCGCGCTCGAGGACGAAGCCGTCGACGCCGCCCTCGGCGGTGCGGTCGAGGGCGGCTGACCGCTCTCGGCCGCCCGGAGGACACGACAGCGACATCGGCGGGGCCCGGCGACGGAGACGTCGGCGGGACACATCGGGACACATCGGGACACGTGCGGAACCCGGACTGCCCTCCGCTGCAACGGAACCCGTGACGGCGTTACGCTGCGAACGGCACGTACAGGCAACCGGCCTCGGTGGCGTGCCGGGCGATGTCTCGGTTCCCGTGGGGGCGGGTGACGAGGCAGGGTCTAGGGGGCCCTGTGCTGACCGTACGTTTCAACCCGCCGCCGGGGTGGCCGGCGCCGCCGACCTCGTGGGTGCCGGCGGACGACTGGCTGCCCGAACCGGAATGGCCGGATCCGCCGGTGCGCTGGACGTTCTGGACGATGGACGGCGAACCGGACGTACCGCGCGGCGTGCGTGACCTGGGCCGCCTGTCCCAGGTCTCCTTCCCCGTCGCGACGGTGGCGGCCCAGTCGACGGTCTCGCTCGCGGCCCTGTTCCCCGAGCGCGGACGCCGGGGCGGTGCCATGCACGGCGGCTACGGCAGCTCGATGCATGCGAGCCCGGGGTCCGGTGGCCCGGCCGGCGGTGGCACGTACGGCAGCTCGGCGGGTGCCGCCTTCCGTGGTGCGGCGCGCGGGTCGGGGGTGTACAAGCGCTCGGGGCGCGAGTACTACCGACCCCGTGGCGCGTTCGACGCCTTCGACGCCTCGGCCCTCGATGGCGGCCACGCGCTGGCGGCGCTCGAGGGCACGCCCGTCGGCGCGGACCCGGCTGCCGTCCTCGACTCGAGGCTGCGGGCACCGCTGCCGGTGGTCGACCGGGCGGCCACGAGCGCGGCGGTCTCGACGGTCCGGTTGTCGCCGCTGCTGCGCATCGTCGCCCACCCGTCGGGGTTCCGGGTCCGGTTCCGGCTCGGCGGTGACGTGGCCGCGGCCCTGACCGAGCTCATGACGCCCGCGCTCGTCGCCAGCGCCGCCGACCGGTCCGAGGCGTCCGTTCGCCCGGACCCTGCGCAGGACGGCCGTCCGGGGCGAGGTCCGGGCGAACGCGGAGGGCGCGAGCGCGGCATCCGGATGCTGCTGCGTCGCTCCAGGGGCGAGGACGGACCGGCGGCCGGCACCACGGAGCAGGGCATCGCGACCATCCGCTCCTCGCGGGCCGCCGTCGCCACCGGCGACCTGCTCCGGCGGGCGCTCGCGGCCCGTCGCGACGGTGACCAGGCTGCCGCGGCGAGGGTCGAGGCGGAGCTGCGCTCGCTGCACCGGCAGGCGTTCCGTCCGTTGCGGGGGCCGGCGCCCGCGCCCCGGGCGTCGCTCTCGGACGCCGACGAGGAGGCGATCCTGCGTCGTGCGCTCGACGTCGAGAGCGCGGCCGAGCGAGGCATCGAGCGGGAGGAGATCCAGCGTCGGCGCGAGGTCGCGAGCGAGCGCGCGGCGGAGGTCGTGCGGGCCACCCGGATCGCGCGCTGGGTGCTCTCCGACCGCCGGCGGGTCATCGCCGACGGCGCCTGGCGTCTCCTTCGCGAGCACGACCCGGCCACCGTCGTGGCCGTCGTCGACGAGGCGATGCGCCTGTCGGGCAGCGAGGTCACGTGCATCGATGCGGGCCACGACCCCGCGACCGGCCGGCCGTACGTGTCCGTCCTCGTGCGGTTCCCGCCCCCGGTCGTCATCCCCGACGAGGTCCTCGAGCGGACGGCGACGGGCCGGCACGTGTGGCGACCGCGCACGGCACGAGAGCGCAACGTCGCGTACGCGTCGGGCCTCGCGTCGGCGACGCTCGCGGCGGCCAAGCACGTCGACAGCATCGCCATCGCGAGCGATGCCGTGCGCGTCGTCGTCGTGCGGCCGACGCCCAACGGCCGTTCGGTCGAGCCCATCTACGTCGGCACGCTGGACCGGGAGGACGTGTCGCTGCGCCACCCCGACGCCGACCCGATGCCGCTCGTCGTCTCCTCGGCGGTGCCGGGCGGCCTGCGGGTCGTGGGGCACCAGCGCGAGGTCATGGCGCTGGAACGGTCGGTCGACAGCGACGGGTCGATCGCCGACATCGTCGAGGCGTGCCGGCGCGCCCTCCACTCGGCCGGCGCCGAGCGGATGCCCGGCGCGGGAGCCCAGCAGGCGTGACGAGCGTGAGAGGCTGGGGCGTCAGCGCTCCGGTGCCGGACCGTCGACGTTGACCGTCGGAGTTCCGGAGCCGCAGCGGACGATGACGGCCCGCGACGACGCGTCGCCCGGGTTGGACTCGCGGTGCACGGCGCCGGCGGGGACGCGCAGGAAGTCGCCGGGACCCGCCTCGACGACGTCGCGACCGCCCGGCCCCGACTCGAGGCGCATCCGCCCGGACACGATGTAGAGCGTCGTGTCGTGCTCGCCGTGGTGGTGCCAGCCCGAGGTCGCCCCGGCCTCGGTGTCGACGGTGCCGGACCACATGGTCTCGGTGTGCAGCGCCACCTTCCGCGCCATGCCGGGCGTCGGGTCGGCCGGCGTGAGCTCGTCGCCGCCGACGTGGGTGCAGGGCGTGGCCGGGTCGTGCGGGTCGCTCATGGGCCCATCAAACCCCGGAACGGCCGCGTCCGGCAGTTCGGCGGCCCTAGCCTCGGGGGAGGCTCGACGTCGGGAGGTGCGGTGGCAGCGCGGCAGAGGGATGAGGCACGGGGGCAGCGGGTCGGACGCGTCGTCGTCGTCGGCGCGGGCACGGCCGGGCTCTTCACCGCCCGGGTGCTCGCGGACCACGTCGCGGAGGTCGTCGTCCTCGAGCGCGAGCGCCTTCCCGAGGACGTGCGCCCGCGTGGACGCGTGCCGCAGGGTCGGCACCTGCACCTGCTGCTGTCCGCGGGTCTGGACCGGCTCCGGGTGTGGTTCCCGGGGATCGAGGACGAGCTCGTCGCGCGTGGGGCCGTGGCCACGGACGGTCGGAGCGCGTACGTGCACCAGGGCGGGGCCTACCGCGCCCGCGGCGACTGGGGTCGCCCGGTGCTCAGCATGTCCCGTCCGCTGCTCGAGGACGTCGTGCGGTCGCGGGTCGCCGCCCTGCGGAACGTCACCGTCGAGTCGGGGGTCCGGGTCGAGCGGGTCACCCTGTCCGAGACCGCGCCGGTGCGGGTCACGGGGGTCGTCGCCGGGGGCGTCGAGCGGCCGGCCGACCTCGTCGTCGACTGCTCGGGACGCAGCTCGGCCATCGCCCACGACCTCGTCGAGGCCGGGGTGGTCGTGCCGCCCGTCACCCGCGTCGGCATCGACATCGCCTACGCGTCCTGCCTGCTGCACCGCGGACCGGACGACTTCGAGGGCACGTTCGTCGTCTGCCAGGACAACCCGGGCTCCTTCCGCGCCGGTGCGGCGCTGCCGGTCGAGGGCGACCGGTGGCAGGTCACGCTCGCGGGCGTGCACGGCGACTCGCCGGGGTCCACGGACGCGTCGATGCGGGCCTTCGCGGCGGGGCTGCCCTCGCCCGTGGTGCGCCAGCTGCTGGACCGCTGCGAGCGGGTCGGCGACGTCGAGACGTACCGGTTCCCGTCGAGCCAGCGGCGCCACCACGAGAAGGTGCGCGACCCCGTGCCCGGCATCGTCAGCCTCGGCGACGCGGCGTGCAGCTTCGACCCGATCTACGGGCAGGGGATGACGTCGTCGGCGTTGCAGGCGGAGGCCCTCGGCCGGGTCCTGACGGAGCTGGTCGCGCGATCCGATGCCTCCGGCCTTCGCTCGCCTGACCTGCCGAAACGCTTCTACCGCAAGGCAGCCCGCGTCATCGACGCACCGTGGCGGATCGCCGTCGGCGGTGACTTCGGGCACCCCGCGACGACCGGACCGCGGCCGCCCGGGTCGTCGGCGCTCAACGCGTACGTGCGCCGCGTCGTCCGCGCGAGCCACTCCTCGGTGGAGGTGGCGCGCGCCTTCAACCGCGTCATCCAGCTGGCCGACCCGCCGACCGCCCTCGCCCGGCCGGTGCTCGTCGCGCGCGTCGTGCGCCACGCCGGGCGCTCGCCCGTGGCGACCGGGGCGCCGGTCGTGCACCCGCGCGTCGGCCCGCCGTCTCCGTGAACCACCTCTCGGCTCGTTCAGCATTGCGTCGCCTGGTGGGGCACCGCATACGGTGGTCTTCGGCCCGTCCCCTGCCAGCGAGGACCAGCACCATGAGGACCGACCACTTCATCCGCTTCGAGCGCGTCGACTCGGTCGAGCAGGTTGAGCACGGCCTGCGCGCCCGCCTCCACGGCGAGACCTTCCTCGTCGAGGCGGTGCGCGACGACGTCGTGCGGCTGTGGATGAGCCGCGGCGGCGCCTTCGACGAGAAGCCGACCCACGCCGTGTGCGTCGACCCGCTGTCCCGGCCCCTCGGCGGTGGTGTCGAGTGGTCGGTCGAGGAGGGGCCGGACGCGTGGCGCCTGCGCACGGCCGGCCTCGTCGTCACGCTGTGGCTCGACCCGTTCCGCGTCGACGTGCACCGCACCGACGGCTCGCCGGTCGTCGAGTCGGCGCCGGACGCCGAGGGCCGGTACTGGACGTACGCGACGCTCAACGACGCGTGGACGACGCGGCGCCGCATCGGCCGCGACGACGCGATCTACGGCCTGGGGGAGAAGGGTGGCCGGCTCAACCGCCGCGGCCGCGACTTCACGCTGTGGAACACCGACGTCCTCAACGAGCACGCGACCGCCGAGTTCCGCGCCGGGCTCGCCGCCGACGACCCGCGGGCCGACATGACGAGCACCGAGTTCGACCCGTACTACGTGTCGATCCCGTTCTTCCACCACCGCTCCGCCCGGTCCGGTGCGGTGGCCGGCTCGTTCGTCGACAACGGCTACCGCGGCCACTACGCGTTCAGCGACGACGACGAGTACCGCATCTCCTTCCGCGGCGGGCAGTGGGCCGAGTACGTGTTCGCCGGTCCGTCGATGGCCTCGGTCATCGAGCGGTACACGTGGCTCACCGGGCGCGCGTCGCTGCCCCCCGTCTGGGCCCTCGGCTACCACCACTGCCGCTGGCACGCCTACAAGCAGCAGGACGTCGAGGTGATCGCCAAGCGTTACCGGGATGACGAGTTCCCCTGCGACGCCGTCTGGCTCGACATCGACTACATGGACGGTTACCGCGTCTTCACCTGGGACTCCGACCGCTACCCCGACCCCGCGGGCATGCTCAAGAGCCTGGCCGACCAAGGCTTTCGGACGGTGACCATCGTCGACCCGGGCGTCAAGCACGACCCGGGCTACGAGGTCTACGACGACGGGCTGGAGGAGGACGTCTTCTGCCGCACGGAGGGCGGTGACACGTACATCGGCCAGGTGTGGCCGGGCAACACGGTCTTCCCGGACTTCGCGACACCCGAGGCCCGTGCCTGGTGGGGCGAGCTCAACGCCCGCCACGTGGAGTCGGGACTGGCCGGCATCTGGAACGACATGAACGAGCCTGCGACCGGCGAGATCCCGCCGGGAGCGATGCTCTTCGACAAGGGCCGCGCCACGCACGAGCGCTTCCACAACCAGTACGCGATGCTCATGGCGATGGGCACGCTCGAGGGACTGCGCAAGGTGCGGCCCGAGGCGCGCACCTTCATCCTGTCGAGGTCCGGGTTCGCCGGCATCCAGCGGTACGCCGCCAACTGGATGGGCGACAACCAGGCCCGCTGGGACCATCTCTGGGTCAGCATGCCGATGGCCTGCGGTTTCGGCCTGTCCGGCCAGCCCTTCGTCGGCGCCGACATCGGTGGCTTCCAGGGAGACACCAACGCCGAGCTCTTCCTGCGGTGGATGCAGATGGGCACGCTGACTCCCTTCTGCCGCAACCACTCCGAGACCGACAACATCGACCAGTACCCGTGGTCGTTCGGGCCGGAGATCCACGAGCTGGCCCGCGAGGCGGTCCGGCTGCGCTACCGCCTGATGCCCTACGTCTACTCGGCCTTCGTCCGTGCCTCACAGACCGGAGAGCCGGTGCAGCGTCCGCTCGTCCTCGACCACCAGGACGACCCCGCCGTCGTCGACGTCGACGACCAGTATCTCTTCGGCCGCGACCTGCTCGTCGCACCGGTGTACGAGGCCGGCGTGACGTCGCGGACCGTGTACCTGCCCGACGGTCCCTGGTACGACTGGCACACCGGCGAGCTGCACGAGGGGCGGCAGACGATCACGGTCGAGACGCCGCTCGAGCGGATCCCGCTCTTCGCCCGAGCGGGCGCCGTCGTGCCGATGTGGGAGGAGGCCCCGGCGTCGACCGACGGCTACGCGCCCGAGACGATCGAGCTGCACGTCTTCGAGCCGGTCGTGGACGGACGCTGGACCTCGACGCTGGTCGAGGACGACGGTCTCACCGCGGGCGAGGGCGTGCCGCAGCTCGTCACGACGGTCACCGTGACCCGCGCCGACGGCGAGACGACCGTCGCCCACGAGACGTCGGGGGAGCCGCATGCGGGTCACCGGCGGACGTCCTTCCGCGAGCTCCGCCACACGGCGTCCTTAGCATGACCGGCCCGCGTCGAGGGCCGACGGTCGAGGGGCGACCCGCCGCGCCGGCGGGTACGGCCGGGTAGCCGCCGTCGAGCGGGCGCGTCCACCGCGCTCGTGGGTTGAGGCGCCGCGGGGGTGGGGTAAGGATGCCGACATGGCCGACGACGCGAAGTCCTCGGGTGGCGAGAGCCTCCTCACCGTCATCGTCGCGCTCGCGGCGAACACCCTCATCGCGATCGCGAAGTCCGTCGTCGCCGCGATCACCGGCTCGGCGTCGATGGTCGCGGAGGCCGCGCACTCGTGGGCCGACGCGGGGAACGAGATCTTCCTGCTCAAGGCGGAACGCCGTGCCGCGAAGCCGCGTGACGACCAGCATCCCTTCGGCTACGGCCGCGAGGCGTACGTGTGGTCGATGTTCGCGGCGTTCGGGCTGTTCGGCGCCGGGGCGGTCGTGTCGGTGTGGCACGGCATCCAGGCGCTGACGTCGTCGGAGGCCGAGACCGACTACGTCTGGGCGTACGTCGTGCTCGGCATCGCGTTCGTCCTCGAGAGCGTCTCTTTCGTCCAGGCCACGCGGCAGACGCGCGCCGAGGCCAAGCGGCGCGGGCTGCACTCGCTGCCCTACCTGGGCTACACGTCCAGCCCGACGCTGCGCGCGGTGTTCGCCGAGGACGCCGCGGCGCTCATCGGCATCCTCATCGCAGGCGCCGGCATCATGCTCCACCAGCTGACCGGCAACGCCGTCTGGGACGCGCTCGGCTCGATCCTCGTCGGCCTCCTGCTCGGCGTCGTCGCGATCTACCTCATCGGCCGCAACCGGGACTTCCTCGTCGGCGAGACGGTGCGGCCGGAGCTGTGGCGACGCGTTCTCGGGGAGCTGCAGGGCAGCCCGGAGGTCGAGCGGGTCACCTTCCTGCATCTCGAGTTCGTCGGGCCGAGCCGGATGCTCCTCGTCGCGGCCGTCGACCTCGTCGGCGACGAGACGGAGTCGCAGGTCGCCGCGAAGCTCACGGCGATCGGCCGCCGCATCGAGGACTCCGACGTCATCGAGCGGGCCGTGGTCACGCTGTCGCGCCCGGACGCCCCCACCCTCGACGCCGACGCCGCCCCGGCAGCCTGACCCGTGGGCGCGCGACCGCGCCTCGCCTCGCCACACCCCGGCACTGGCCCCGGTCCTGGCCCTGCCCCGACGGCAGCCAGCCCCTGGGCAGCCCGCCGACCCCGCCACGGTCCCCGTCCCTGCTCCCATGCACCGGCCTCCTGCCCCGGCCCGGCCCGGCCCGGCCCGGCGGCAGGCCACTGGGCAGCGCGACGACAGACCACTGGGCAGCCCTACGACCCCGCCGTTGCCGGCAGGGTGCGGGGCGGGTGACTCAGGTGTGCCAGGTGACTCCGGACGCCGTGACCGTCGCTGTGAGGTCACGCTCGTGGACCTCGGTGTGGTGTCGAGGGCACAGGAGCGCGCCGTTCGACACGGCCGTGCCGCCGCCGTGCCGCCAGTGCACGACGTGGTGGCACACACTTCCGCAAACTGGGTTCGTGTCTCAGCAGGTCAGGCGGCGGTTCTAGTTGTACTGACCCGACAGGTTGGTTAAGCGGGTGATGGGTGGCTTGTTCCCGCAGGCGGTGTGGGGTCGGTGGTGGTTGTACTCGTGCAGCCATGCTGGCAGAGCGGCTCGCCGTTCGTGTTCTGAGGCGTAGCAGCGGGCGTATCCCCATCCGTCGGCCAGGGTGCGGTGGAAGCGTTCGATCTTGCCGTTGGTCTGGGGGCGGTAGGGCCGGGTCCGGGTGTGCGTGAGTATCAGCTCGGTGCAGGTGTCGCGCCACAGGTGGGAGCGGTACGCGGCGCCGTTGTCAGACAGCACTCGTTGGGCCGTGATGCCCCGGTCGGCGAACCAGGTGACCGCGCGGCGCAGGACCGCGACGGCGGTCGTGGCGGTCTCATCGTCGTGGACCTCGGCGTAAGCCACGCGGGAGTGGTCATCG
>NZ_JBPGXG010000131.1:0-12606 GCF_056755255.1 Monashia sp. HAY1-5C
CCCCCCCCCCCCCCCCCCCCTCTTAAGGATACGGCGACCACAGAGATCTACACTCTCTCCGTCGTCGGCAGCGTCAGATGTGTAGAAGAGACAGGGGTGTCGGTGGCGACGTCGCCGCGGCCCGTCCCCCCCGTCGCCAGCCGCTCGTACAGGTCGAGGTCCTCGGGCTGCCCCACCCACGACAGGATCGTCAGGCTCTCGTGCACCGCCACGAGGTCTCCGTCCTCGAGAGCGCCCGCGAGCGCCCGTGCCAGCACCCGTCCGACGGCCCGGGCCTGCGGCGAGATCATGAGGATGCCGAGGGCCGAGCCGCGCTCCCCCTCGTCCGTGGACCCCAGGGCGGTCTCGAGCAGCCGGTCGAGCACCGGCTCGTCCATCGACTCGCGTCCGCCCTGCTCCTCCAGCTCGGCCCGGATCTGCTTGTTGGCGATCCGCACGGCCTCGGCGCTGATGGCCCGGCCGTCGCGGATGATCGAGGCCGCGACCCGGCGGTCCTCGGCGGTGAGGACCGTCGCCAGCCGGGGCCCGCCGATGCCGAGGGCCCGCACGAGGTTGGCCGCGCCGCGCTGGACCCGGTAGGGCAGGTCGCCGTCGCGCAGGTGGCGCACCGCGAGGCGCGCGGCCTCCAGCCGGACGTCGGGGTGCAGACGGCGGCCTCGGACGAGCGTCGTCAGCACGATGAGGCAGGCGCGCAGGACGCTCGGGTTGGTCGGCTCGCGGAGCTGGTCGAGGACCACCGACACCGCCTCGGGGTGGTCGGTGTGGTGCAGCATGCCGAGCGGGTCGTTGTAGAACTGCGCGTCCGGCCGGGCCGTCACCTCGGCTGCCATGGCCGCGACGACCGGGCCGCTGCGGGCGTGACCGACGAGGCGGGCGAGCGCCTCCGACCGCTCGGCGTACCCGAGACCGAGGGCGAGGCTGGTCTCCTCGAGGAGCCGGCGCAGCAGGGCCTCCCAGTCGCCGGCGCGCACGAGCGGCCGGCCGATCCGGCCGAGCGCGTCGGTGAGCAGGTCCCAGTCCAGACCCGTCATGCGCTCGTCGGACAGGGCGCGTTCGAGAAGCGTGAGGGCGAGGTCGCGGTCGGGCTCACCGGGGGTCGACAGCACCGCCACCGAGCGGACCGGGTTTCGCGCCCGGCCGAACAGGTCGACGGCGGTCAGGAGCGTGCCCTCGTCGAGGCCGAGGACCTCCTCGTAGCGACGGACGAGGGGGCGCGTGACGACGACGCGGCCCCGCTCCCACCGGCCGACCTGGGCGCGGTGCACCGGCGCGGCGACACCGTCGCCGTGGGCGAAGCCGGCCGCCGTGCGCAGTGCAGGGTCCGACGCGTGGAGTCTGGCGTTGCGGAGCACCCACTGGATCTCGTCGATCAGCTCCACCGCCGCCCCCTACCCCCGGTCCACGTCGCGAGACGCGCCGTTGCGGCGCACCGAAGGCCGCGCAACGGCGGGCTGGACGGGCTGGGGGCCTTCGTAGGGTGACCGGCACGGGGGGTGCAGCATCTGCGGCACCTGCAACACCGGGGAGGGAGTGCCGGGAGCCGTGGCCAGGGGTCGGCTCCCGGCCGCTCCGACGACGGGAGCGACCGTCTCCTGCGTACCGCGGCGACGCCGCACCCCGACTCCCACTGCGACTCCCCCTGCATGGCAGCTCCCGTCTCGAACCCTCGTCCCGGCGGGCGCGCAGCCGCGCCCCGACGTGCCCGAACTCCCCCGAGTTGCGTCGGGCGCCGCCCCGCGCAACGCGCGTTCGGCGGACCCCCTCCTTGGGTACGGTAGAGCCCGGTACGCAGCCTGTGGAGGGGAAGCGGGCCTTTCGGACCGGGAGCCGGCACGTCCGGCTCCCGGTCTTCCCGTGTAGGCGTCGGTCGGCGGCGTCGGTCGGTGGCGTCGGTCGGTAACTCCGTGGCCGGGTGTCGCGCCCGGCTGGCAGGGTGGCCCTCGTGACCACCGTGCAGCCCCAGCCCAGTCCCGTACCCGCGTCTGCGTCTGCGTCTGCGTCGATCCTCAGCGACGGCGTCGTGACCCTGCGCCGGCACACCGAGGCGGACGCCGACGCCGTCGTCGAGCAGTCGACCGACCCCGACAGCCTGAGGTGGACCACGGTCCCCCGCCCGTACGGCCGCGACGACGCCCTGGCCTTCATCGAGGGCAACCGAGCCGCCTGGAGCACCCCCGACGGCACGCGTTCGTGGGCCATCGAGTGGGTCGACCCGGAGGGGCGCACGCGGTTCGGGGGCACCATCGACCTGCGCCCGACGGTGCCGCCGACGGTCGGCGAGCTCGGCTTCGGGCTGCACCCCGACGCCCGCGGCAACGGCATCATGGCCCGCGCGGTGCGCCTCGTCCTCGAGCACGCGTTCGGCGAGGGCGCGTGGGGGCGGCCGCTGACCCGCGTCCACTGGCGCGCGGTGCGCGGCAACTGGGCCTCGCGACGCGTCGCCTGGGCCACCGGTTTCACGCAGCACGGCACGGTTCCCGGCAGCCACCCGGACCCCTCCGGCGGGGTGGACGCCCTCGACACGTGGACGGCGAGCATCGCCGCGGGCGAGCCCACCGTGCCCGTCGCACCGTGGCTCGAACCCCCGGTCCTCGAGGCGCCGGAGGCCGGCGTGCGGCTGCGGCCGTGGCGGCTCGCGGACGCGGAGGCCATCGAGGCCCGCGACACCGACCCGGCGCACTGGATGCCGACGCGCTCGGTCCTGGCCCGCGACACCTTCCCGGGCTGGCTCCTCGTCCGCCAGGAGCGCATGGCCGAGGGCACAGCTCTCGACTGGTGCGTCGCCGACGCCGCGAGCGACCGCGCTCTCGGCAGCGTCACCGTGTTCTCGCGGTCGGGGCCGATGACGGGGGACGCCGCCGAGCTCGGGTACCAGCTCTTCCCGAGCGCGCGAGGGCGGGGCGTGGCCAAGACCGCCGCCCGGCTCGCCACGAGGCACGCGTTCACCGCGCGCGAGGAGGGCGGCCTCGGCCTGCGCCGGCTCGTCGCCGAGACCGCGGCCGACAACGACGCGAGCAACGCCGTCCTGCGGGCCACCGGGTTCACGTCGTGGGGTCGCGAGCACGCCGTCGACGAGCTGCCCGACGGGTCGCTGGGTGACGGGCTGCACTGGGAGCTGTTCCGCGACGCGTGGCTCGAGGGGCCGGGCGCCGGGTCCCCTGCCGCCGGCTGACGTGAGCGCTCCGGTCGGGCTGCCGATCGGGCTGTGAGGTCGGTGTCGGGGTCGGCTCAGGGTCGGCTCCGGGCCGACCCCGGTTGCGGGGACCGGCACGTCGGATGGACGCTGGCAGCAGCGAGCCCGGCGACCGGTCCGGGACGACCGAGCACCCCGAGGAGGCACCGTGTCGTTCGGTGACCAGATGAAGAACAAGGCCGACGAGGTCCACCTCCAGGCCAAGGCGAAGGACTTCGGTGACGCCGTGGCCGAGATGGTCAAGACGGCCGTCTCGATCGCCGCCCGCTACGCGAAGGAGAACCGCGAGAAGGTCGACGGCGCGCTCGACAAGGTCGAGGGCACCATCTCGGAGCGGACGAACGGCAAGCACACCGACACCGTGAGCAAGGTGCGCGCCGGCGTCGACAAGGGCATCGACAAGCTCGTCGAGAAGAGCGGCTCGCAGACCGCCGCCCCCGGGTCCACGGGCTCGGCGGGCTCGACGACGGGCTCGAGCGTCCCCGACGACAGGCACTCGGCCTTCGACGACGACACCCCCGAGGGCTCCCCCTCCTGACCGAGCCACCAACCCGAGCCGGCTCGACAGCCGACGTTCCCGCCCTGCGCCTGCCGGCTCGACCCTTGCTGGGCCCGGGCTGGCGGGGGGTCAGCGGTAGCGGACGTCGATGTCGCCGGAACCGGTCCGGACGGTGAGGTGGTCCCGGCTCGCCGACGACTGGGTGACCTCGACCTCCTCGTCGCCCGAACCGGTCTCGGTGGAGACGGCGTAGGCACCCGGCGGCAGGCGCACCGAGGCGTCACCGGACCCGGTGCGCACCTCGACGGTGTCGGCGGAGGAGGAGAACTCGAGGTCGACGTCGCCGCTGCCGGACCGTGCGGTGACCGCCGCCTGCCCGAGTCCCGTGGCGTCGATGTCCCCGGAGCCGGTCTCGACGTCGAGGGCACCCGGCACGTCGCGCACCTCGATGTCGCCCGAACCGGACCTGGCCGTCGTGGCGCCGAGCCCGCCGGTCAGCGTCAGGTCGCCGGAGCCGTTGTCGATGACCACGGCGGTGCCGTCGGGAACCTCGACGACGTGGTCGACGCTGCCCCAGCCGGGGAACCCGCCGCACCCGCCGTCGAGGGCAAGGGTGTTCCCCGACCACGACGGTGCCGCGTGGGACGCGTCACCCCAGCAGCGCGCCTCCGTCCGGACCGACAGGGTGCCACCCCGCGGACCGGCGTGGACCTCGATGTCATCCGCTCCGCCGCGGATCGTCACGGTGCGGGCCGTCACCGGGTAGGTCACCGAGCTGACGCGGGCGTCGCCGCCGCGCGCTCCGGAGGAGAACGCGCCGGCGGAGGCGAGCACCAGCGCCGCGCCGACACCGGCGAGGAACCAGGGCCGCCTGGCCGACCGCCGGCGGCGACCCGGCGCGGCAGGCGGAGGCGTCGGCGGGAGCCCGGCGTCCGTCCGGACCTCGCGCGTCGGGCGCAGCCACGCGTCGCCGTACACCTCGCCGCGAGGCGGGTCGCCAGGGACCCGGTCGTCGGGCACGGGTGGACCGGTGGGAGGGGGTGGGTGCTGGCCGTAGCCGCGGACCGGCTCGTCGGAGGTCACCCGACTCACGGTACGGGCCGGGACCTCCCGGCGACCATGACGTTTCGCACCCTCCGGCGGGTCGAGGCCGGGAGGAGGGTCTCCCCGCGAGGACTCCAAGCCCTCACGAGCGCGTCACGAGCGCGCTTGTGCGTCAAGCGAACTCACAGCGGCCCGCGATCATGTCCGAATTGACGGCGAACGTCCCGGTACGGGATGGGTACCGCGACTCAAACGACGGGCCGCGCGTATCTCCGCCGGGTGGTCGGGCTTCTGAGGTCCCGACAGCAACGACCTCACAGGAGACACCACCATGTCGCAGATCGCCGTCGACCGACCCGGTCGCAGCACCCTCCGCCCCTCCGCCTCCGGCGTCGTGGGCACCCTCACCGGCCTGGCTACCGCCGGCGTCGACCGCCTCCAGGCGTTCCTCGTCCGGTTCAGCCTGACCATCCTCCGCGTCAGCCTCGGCCTGGTCTTCCTCGGCTTCGGCGTCCTCAAGTTCTTCCCGGGGCTCAGCCCTGCGGAGGCCATCGCCTCGGCCACCGTCGACCGGCTCACGCTCGGCCTCGTCTCGGGGCATGCGGCCGTCCTGCTCACCGCCGTGACCGAGACGGTCATCGGCCTGACGCTGGTCAGCGGGCGGTTCCTCCGCGTCGGCATCGTCGTCCTCGGCGGCGCGCTCATCGGCATCATGTCGCCGCTCGCGCTCTTCACGGCCGACCTGTTCCCGCACGGCCCGACGCTCATGGGGCAGTACGTCCTCAAGGACATCGTCCTCGCGGCCGCGGCGCTCGTCGTCTGCGCCTACGCGCTCGGCGCCCGGCTCACGCCCCGCGGCTGACCGGCGACCCCCGACCTCCCGCCGCGGCCGGCCACCACACCGGCCGCGGCGGGAGCACCACGTGCACAGCACGCCACCACCCCCCGTCGCCGGCGACAACCTGCCTGCAGACCGCGGCGACCAGTCAGACCAAGGACCGGACCATGACCGCCATTCCCCTGCACCACACCGGAACCCACGCCGCCGACAGCCCGTGCGACCACCGGCCGATCGCACGCCGGCCCGACGCGGGGCCGCGCACCCACCGCTTCCCGGCGGCGACGTACCTCGGCCGCGCGGCGGCCCGCGAGGAGCGGGCCTTCGCCCTCGCCGAGCTCACCGCGTCCGGACGCCGCGCGACGCGTCGCGCCGGAGCCCTGGCCCTTCTCGTGGCGGCGGCGTTCGCCGTGATGCTCGTGCTGCTCTCGACCGGGCGCGCCGCGGGGACCACGGGCGTCGTGACGCTCCTCGGTACCGGGACCGTCCTCGTCCTCGCCGTCGGCGGGCTCGTCGCGGCCCTGCGCCGGCACGAGCGGGAGAACGACCGGCTCGCCGAGCGCGTCCGCCGGTACGAGTCCCGGATGCTCGAGCTCCAGGCGGCCCGCCGACGCTGAGCCGGCCGTCGGCTTCGCCCCATCGGCGCCGCGGCATGGGTGAGGATGGCGAGCATGCCCGACACCGCCCGTAACGAGACCGACGCGCCCGCCGCCGACACCACCGACGCGACCGACGCCTCAGACGCCATCGACGTGGCGGTGCCGACCGGGACCGGCGACCTGCCGACCCGGCTCTGGCTGCCGCCCGGCGGGCAGGGACCGGGCATCGTCGTGCTCCAGGAGATCTTCGGCGTCAGCCCGTACATCCGGCGTCGCGCGGCCGCCCTGGCGCGCCTCGGGTACGTCGTGGCCGCTCCCGAGATGTTCTGGCGGCTCGGCGTGACGGACCCGGTCGAGGGGGAGGACGCCCTCCAGCAGGGCATGGCCCTCGTGCGGCGGCTCGACTGGGACCGGGCGGTCCTCGACGCGTCCGCCGCCGTGGAGTGGCTCCGGGACCGCGAGGACGTGACGGCCGGTGTCGGGGTCGTCGGGTTCTGCTTCGGCGGCGGGTTGGGCTACGCCGTCGCGGCCGGGCTGGAGGCCGAGGGGGCGACGCCGCTCGATGCCCTCGTCAGCTACTACGGCTCGGCGCTGCCCGGGCTGCACGACACCGTCGCGGTGTCGGCGCCGAGCCTGCACCACTTCGGCCTGGCCGACTCGTTCATCGACACCGACACGGTGCGACGCATCGAGGCCTCCCTGGCGAAGGAGCCGCAGACCGTCGTCGTCACCTACGCGGGGGCCGACCACGCCTTCGACAACGACGACATGCCGTGGTTCCACGCGGGCGCGTCGGGTGAGGCCTGGGCGCGCACGCTCGAGTTCCTCCGCGAGCAGCTGCCCACCGGCCAGCCCGCTTAGGTCCGGTCACGCGGCGAGGGCCGCCGCCTCGGCCCGCTCCTTGATGCCGAGGAGCATCTTGCGGGTCATGAGGGTGCTGCCCGCGGCGAGCGGCTCGCACACCGCACGTGAGGCGTGCGTCGTGTAGCCGTACCGCTCGCGGACGAGCAGCCTCGTCGTGCGACCGGGGTGCTTGCGCACGACGAACGCCCACGTGAAGTCGTAGGGCGGCGCCGGAGCGTCGGGCCGGGCCCGGCCGTCGACGACGAGCGACCGGCCCTCGTCCACCGACGCGACGCGCAGGGCGAGGTCGGGGTGCAGCCGGAACTCCTCGCCCACGTGCGGGTGCTGCCACTCCTCGTGGACGCGGTCGGCGCTCGCGACGTGGCAGCCGACGAGGTTCTCCAGCCAGTCGTAGCTGTAGAAGCCGCCCCGGCCCTGACCGAGCTGGGCGACCCACGGCCACACCTGCTCCGGCGGCGCGCCGATCGTCACGGCCCGCGTGGCGACGAGCGCCGCGTCGGGGATGAGGTCGTCACCGGGCAGGGCATCGAGCGTCTCGCCGGTGGTGGACCCGTACCGCAAGTACGCCCAGCGGAACGTCCACGCGGAGAAGGCCGCCGCCGTCGCGAGGCCGCCGAGCAGGACCGCTCGGCGCACCGGGTGCACGTCCCACCTGATCGGGTTCATCGTTGCCTCCTCGTCACGTCGCCGCGAGGTCGTGCTCGTGGGGGTGGCCGCCGGACTCGTCGTGTCGCTCCAGCACCTCGCGGACGGCGGCCTCGAGCTGGCCCGGTGTCCGCTCCCGCAGGTCGTACCGGGCCCGGACGACCGGGACGCTGACGGTGAGCACCCGCGTCAGGTCGATGGGCGTGCCGGTGACGACGACGTCGCACATCCCGGCGGCGACGACGGCCTCGATCGTCGCCTCGAGGTCGCGGACCTGGGCCGTCCCGTAGCCCATCGCGGGCAGGATGCCGCGCGCGTTCGGGTACCGCTCGAAGGTGCGGGCGAGCGAGCCGACGGCGTACGGCGTCGGGTTGACGATGGCCGCGGCACCGGCCCGTCGGGCGCCGACGACGCCCGCGCCGTACGTCATCGACCCGTGCGTCAGCGTCGGCCCGTCCTCGACGACGACGACCCGGTGGCCACGGACGAGGTCCTCGTCGTCGACGCGGACCGGACTGTCCGCCAGGACGATCCGCGCGGCCGGGTTGAGGCCGCGGCACGAGTCGACGACCGCCTCGACGTCCTCCGGGCGGGCGGAGTCGCACTTGTTGACGACGACGACGTCGGCCATCCGGACGTTGGCCTCGCCCGGGTGGTAGCGCGTCTCGTCGCCGGGTCGCAGCGGGTCGGCGAGGACGATGTGCAGGTCGGGCTCGTAGAAGGGCAGGTCGTTGTTGCCGCCGTCCCAGAGGATGACGTCGGCCTCCTCCTCGGCCTCGCGCAGGATCCGTTCGTAGTCCACCCCCGCGTAGACGACGCACCCGTTGTCGAGGTGCGGCTCGTACTCCTCGCGCTCCTCGATGGTGCAGTCGTGCCGGTCGAGGTCCTCGTGGGTCGCGAACCGCTGGCACGCCTGGCGGGCGAGGTCGCCGTACGGCATCGGGTGACGCACGGCCACGACCCGCCGGCCGGTCGCGCGCAGCAGCCGGCTCAGGTAGCGGGTCGTCTGGCTCTTGCCGACGCCGGTGCGCACGGCGGTGACGGCGACGACCGGCTTGCTGCTGCGCAGCATCGTCCGGCGGGCGCCGCGCAGCCAGAAGTCGGCACCCGCCGCGATCGCCTCGGAGGCCAGGTGCATGACCCGCTCGTGCGACACGTCGGAGTAGGCGAAGGCGACGACGTCGACGTCCTCGCGGGTCACCAGGTCGGTCAGCTGCGACTCGTCGACGATCGGGATCCCCTGCGGGTAGAGGGGCCCCGCGAGCTCAGGCGGGTAGCGGCGCCCGTCGATGTCGGGGATCTGGGTCGCCGTGAACGCGACGACCTCGTACGCGGGGTCGTCGCGGAACGTCACGTTGAAGTCGTGGAAGTCCCGTCCGGCGGCCCCGAGCAGGACGACGCGTCGGGGCCGCGCGGCATCGTCGCCTGCGGTGGCGCCGGGGGTCGGGTCGAGGGGTCCGGTCGCGCTCATGGCCAACTCCACGGCTGAGGTCGACCGCCGGAACCGACACACCCTGTCGCGGGTAGTCCTGGCTGCGGGACCCGCCACCCCCATGGTGGCACCGGGGCCCCGCCGCGTGGGGCCGTGGAGACGAGACTCACCCGTGGCGTACCCCACGACCGCCTGACGGCCGGCGGCGAGGGTGCGACCATCAGGGGGTGAGCACCGCGACGGCAGACCGTGGCGGCCACGCCCGCCGGACGACCGGGACGCACGAGCACGTCTCCCTCGCCGAGCAGTGGCTGGCCCGCAACTACTCCCCGCTCCGCGTGGTCATCGCGCACGCCGAGGGCGCCTGGGTCACCGACGTCGACGGACGCCGCTACCTCGACGCGCTCGCCGGCTACTCGGCCCTGAACTTCGGCCACCTGCACCCCGTGCTCGTCGGCGCCGTCCGCGACCAGCTCGACCGCCTGACCCTGACCAGCCGCGCCTTCCACAGCAACCGGCTCGGTCCCTTCGCGCGCGACCTCGCCGCGCTCGCCGGCAAGGAGCTCGTCCTGCCGATGAACACCGGCGCCGAGGCCGTCGAGACCGCGATCAAGGCCGCCCGCAAGTGGGGCTACGAGGTCAAGGGCGTGCCGGACGGCCGCGCCCGCATCGTCGTCATGTCCGGCAACTTCCACGGACGCACGACGACGATCGTCGGCTTCAGCGACGACCCCGTCGCCCGCGACCACTACGGCCCCTACACGCCCGGGTTCGACGTGGTCCCCTACGGCGACGCGGCCGCGCTCGAGGCGGCCCTGACCGACGACACGGTGGCCGTGCTCCTCGAGCCGGTGCAGGGCGAGGGCGGCGTCGTCATCCCGCCCGAGGGGTACCTGGCCACGGTCCGGCGGCTCACCCGCGAGCGAGGAGTCCTCCTCGTCGCCGACGAGATCCAGTCCGGCCTCGGGCGGACCGGGTCGACCTTCGCGTGCGACCTCGAGGGCGTCGTGCCCGACCTCTACGTCCTCGGCAAGGCCCTCGGCGGCGGCATCCTGCCGGTCTCGGCCGTCGTCGGCGACCGCGACGTCCTCGGCGTCTTCACGCCCGGCAGCCACGGCTCGACGTTCGGCGGCAACCCCCTCGCGGCGGCGGTCGGGCACGCCGTCGTCGGCCTCCTCGAGACGGGCGAGTACCAGGAGCGGGCGGCGTGGCTCGGCGAGGTGCTCGCCGAGGGGCTCACGCCCCTCGTCGGCCACGGCGTCGACGCCGTCCGGGTGCGCGGCCTGTGGGCCGGCATCGACGTCGACCCGGCGCTCATGACGGGGCGCGAGGTGTGCGAGCGGATGCTCGAGCAGGGCGTCCTGGTCAAGGACGCCCACGGCTCGACCGTCCGCGTCGCACCCCCGCTCGTCGTCGAGGAGCGTGACGTGCAGCTGCTCGTCGACGCCTTCGCCCGCATCCTGCGCTGATCCTGCACCCACCTCGGGTGTCAGGTCACTGGCCGCCGTGTCCCGGCATGCTGGGGAAGCGCGCCCGTGGCGTCGACTCGTCCGACCAGCGCAGCACGGCCCCGACGCCGTCGGCCGGGTCCACCTGGCCGGCGTCGAGGAGCGTCACGCCGGCCCGCGAGCACACCGCGGCCCACACGAGGGCGGCGTCGGCGGGCACCTGGACCGGGTCGGACGCACCGGTCATGAGCGCGTCCTCCCTCGAGCTGCCGACCTGGAGCCGGTCCCTGCCGACCCAGAGCCGTGCGTCGTGGAGGCGCCCGTCGACGAGGAGCACCGTGGCCGCCTGCGCCCGCTGGAGCACCTCGACGACGGGCTCGAGTCCCTCCGCGGCGGCCCCGGCGCGCCCGGTCTGCTCCTCGAACCGCCCGACGAGCGCGGCCTCGTCCTCGGCCCGGCACGCGGCGAGGACCGACGCGACGGCCTGGCGCTCGGCCTCGGCCGACGTGCCCGCGGCCCGGCCACCGGTCGTGGAGCGCACGAGCACGGAACGCAGCTCCTCGCCGGCGTGCTGCTCGAGGTAGGCCGCCGCGTGCTCGTCCCCCATGAGGACGACGACCCGCGGCCGGTACCGCGTCACGAGCCGGTCGAGCTGGGCCGCGACGGCGGCCGCGTTGTGCTCCCAGGAGTCCTCGACGCGGGACTGGTAGCGCCGCTGCGACCACCCGCCGGTGGGCACCTGGTGCAGCTCGTCGTGACCGCCCTCGACCTCGATCGTCTCGGTGTCGGCGGGGTGATCGAGGCCCCGGCCGCCGTGCACCTCGATATCGGCGCCGGTGCGGTCGAGCCGGACGACGATGTGGGGCAGGCTCGCGGACAGCGCCCGGACCGCCGGCAGCAGCGACGGGATCGGGGCCCACGTGGCGTCCTGTACGGGGCGTCGGGGCAGCTCGACGGTCAACGTCGGTCCGGCCTCGGTGGCGACGAGCAGGCGGCCGTGCTCACCGCCTCGGCCCGTGGGCGCCAGCGCGGGCTCCCGCATCGCGTCGACGACGCCGTCCGGTGCCCCCGACTCGCGCAGCAGCCGCTCCACGTCACGCCAGCGCGCTTCCACGTCGTCGCCGGTGGCCGGGTCGGTCTTCGTCACGTCGAGGGTGGCGCTCGCGAACGGCCCGCTCACCTCGGCGAGGGGGTGGAACATCTCGAGATCCATCAGTCACCTCCGTGTCCGTCCAACAGTGCGCTCCTACCCATTCGGCCCCGACCGTCTCCACGTCGTGGTGAGCGTCCGTGGGGGCGTCTGCGATGGTGGAGGGGATGGACCAGGTCTGGTACGCGGCGTACGGGTCGAACCTCTCGCGCGCCCGCTTCACCCACTACCTCGCGGGAGGGCGCCCCGACGGGGCCGCGCGCACGTACGACGGTGCCCGGGACGCGTCCGAGCCCCTCGGCGACGTGCCGATCGTGCTCCCGGGACGGGTGTACTTCGCGTGGGAGTCGCCGACGTGGGGTGGCGGCATCGCCTTCTACGACCCGGACGGGTCCGCCGCGGCGCCCGCGTCCAGTGGGGCGGACGCGTCGGGCGAGGGAGGCGCGTCGGGCGGGGTCGCGGCCCGGGCGTACCTGCTGACCGGCCAGCAGCTCAGCGACGTCGCGAGCCAGGAGATGCGCCGGCCGGTGGGCCGGGACCTGCCGCTCGCGACCCTGTTCCGCGAGAGCCGGACGGCCGTGATCGGGCCCGGCCGGTACGAGACGCTGCACGTCGTCGCCGAGCTGGACGCCGTGCCGGTGGTGACGTTCACGGCGTCGTGGGAGCACGCGGCCGCGAGGCTCAACCCGCCGGTCGAGGCGTACCTGCGCACCATGGCGACGGGGCTGGCCGAGTCGCACGGCTGGCACGCGACCCGCGTCTGCGACTACCTCCTCGCGTGTCCCGGCCTCACCCCGAGGTGGACCCGCGCCGCCCTGACCGAGCTCGTCACCGACTGCCTCGCGCGCTTCTGACAGCTGTCTCTTATACACATCTGACGCTGCCGACGACGGA
>NZ_JBPGXG010000132.1:0-12389 GCF_056755255.1 Monashia sp. HAY1-5C
CCAGATGTAGCTCCGTCTCGTGGGCTCGGAGATGTGTATAAGAGACAGCCCATGGCGCCCGCCCGCGCCGCGACCGGCTGACCCGCCGAGGTGGGCTCAGCGGGCACCCGCCGTGGCGAACCACGGGTGGTGCAGGTCGTGGTAGCTGACGTCGCTCATGAGCGAGGACATCTCGTCCATCATCTGCTGGGCGTCCGGGGGCGGCGTCTGCCGCTCGCCCTCGCGGGCCGCGTCCTCGGTGGTGAACGCCATGGTCTGGGTGAAGAACCCGTCCTTGTCGACGGCGATGGTGCCGCCGATGATCTCCGGACGCATCTGGTGCAGCTGGTCCATCGGCTGCTCCATCGCGTGCCGGAAGCGCTCGGGGTCGCTGAGGCGACCCTGGATGACCTGGACGAACCCGGCGTCGTCGCGCCCGCCGTCGAGCATCATCGTCACGTCGTCGCAGTCGTGGAAGCTGACGTCGCCGTCGAAGCAGGCCGCTGTTTCGCGCCACCACGCGTCCTGCTCGGGGCGGCCCGAGTTGCGCTCGGCGTCCTCGCGCGACGCGAACCGGACCACGCCGACGAACTCACCGTCGTCGGTCAGGCCGTACGTGCCGCCGAGGAAGCCCTCTGCACCAGCCTCGAGCTCGTCGCGCCAGCGGTCCATCTGAGCGTGGATGCGGTCCGCGTCCTGGCACTTGCCCTGGATCACCTGGATGAACACCTCGTCACCTCCCGTTCGGGGGCCGCTTCGTGCGAAGTGGTCCGGTTCCCGACGGTACGCCGGGACGGCCCGGGCGTCACCGGGACGAGTCGGACTCGGCCGGATCGTCCCGTCGCAGAGGCGAGCCCGCGTCAGGTGGTGAGCAGCACCTTGCCGATGTGCCCCGACGCCTCGAGCTCGCGGTGCGCGTCGGCAGCCCTCTCGAGGGGCAGCCGCGTGTGGATGACGGGCCGCACGACGCCCGACTCGAGGAGCGGCCACACGTGCTCGCGGACCGCCGCGACGATGGCCGCCTTCTCCGCTGCGGGCCGGGCACGCAGGCTGGTCGCGATGACGGCCCCGCGCTTGGCGAGCAGGACGCCGAGGTCGAGCTCGCCCGTGCGTCCGCCCTGCAGGCCGATGGTGACGAGGCGCCCGTTCGTCGCGAGGACCTCGACGTTGCGCGCGAGGTACTTCGCGCCCATGTTGTCGAGGATGACGTCGGCGCCGTGGCCACCCGAGCCGGCCCGGACCTCCTCGACGAAGTCCTGCTCCCGGTAGTTGACGAGCACCTCGGCGCCGAGCTCGCGGCACGCGTCGAGCTTGGCCTGGGACCCGGCGGTGACG
This sequence comes from Monashia sp. HAY1-5C, assembly GCF_056755255.1. NCBI lineage: Bacteria > Bacillati > Actinomycetota > Actinomycetes > Micrococcales > Intrasporangiaceae > Intrasporangium > Monashia sp. HAY1-5C. Next base: position 1,315 of record NZ_JBPGXG010000132.1, read on the forward strand.
GCGACGTGGGCGCCGACCGCCTTGGCCAGCTGGATGGCCATGGTGCCGATGCCGGAGCCGCCGCCGTGGACGAGGAGCCACTGGCCCGGCTGGATGTTGGCGGTGAGGAAGACGTTGGACCACACGGTGCAGACGACCTCGGGCAGGCCGGCAGCGTCGGCGAGGTCGACGCCCCGAGGCACCGGCAGCAGCTGGCCCTCGGGGACGACCACCCGCTCGGCGTAGCCACCGCCCTCGAGCAGCGCGCACACCTCGTCGCCGACCGACCAGCCGGTGACGCCCTCGCCGAGCGCCGCGACGCGCCCGCTCACCTCGAGGCCGGGCAGCTCGCTCGCGCCGGCCGGGGGCGGGTAGTGCCCCAGCCGCTGCATGACGTCGGCGCGGTTGACGCCGGCGGCGACGACGTGGACGAGCACCTCGCCGGGACCGGCCACCGGGTCGGGCACGTCGGCGGGGACGAGGGCGTCGGCGTCCCCGAACTCGGGGATCGTGATGGCGCGCATGGGCCGAGCCTAGGCGACGCCCTCCGCGGGCCTCACCGGGCCGGGCTGAGGCGGCGCGCCACGTCGTCGGCGGCCGACCGGGCGCGCCCGACGAGGTCGGCGACGTGCTCGGGAGAGCCCTCCGTGGTGCGGAACGTCACGGCGACGGCGGCGAGCGGCCGGCCACCCCGTCCGAGCACCGGCACGGCGACCGACGAGAGGTCGGGGGTGACCGTGCCCTCCTCGCGGGCGTGCCCGTCGGTGCGGGCCCGGGTCAGGACGCCACGCAGCTCCGCCAGCGAGCGGGGGCCGATGCCGTGACGCTGCACGAACGCCCCGCGGTCGGGGTAGAGGGCGCGCACCTGGCTGGCCGGCAGCGCCGACAGCATCGCCAGGCCCGAGGCCGTCAGGTGGGCCGGCAGGCGCACGCCGACGTCCGTGACGAGCATCGGCTGGCCCGGGGCGCGCTCCTCGAGCAGGTAGATGACGTCGCGCCCGTCGAGGGTCGCGAAGTGGGCGTTGCGGCCCGAGCGGTCGACGAGCCGCCGCACCGGACCGCGGGCCACCCGGGCGAGGGGCGCTTGGCGCTGGTACGCCGAGCCGAGCTCGTAGGCGGCCTGGCCGAGGCCGTACCGGCGCTCCTCGGCGTAGTGGGTCACGTAGCCGCGACCGAGCAGCACCTTGAGCAGGTGGTAGACCGAGCTGCGGGGCAGCCCGAGGTCGCGGGCGATCGACGCCGCGGGTACGGGCTCGGCGTGCCGGGAGAGGTGCTCGAGCACGTCGAGGGCGTTGGCGGCGGCCGGGGCGTTCGACACGCGTCCACCACCTCCTCCGAGTCGGGTACGGGCTCGCCCTGGCGCCGGGCGAACGTCTCGCATCCGAGACGATTGTGCTCCTTGCGGGCCGTCCGCACCAGCCGGGAGGCGGTTCCATGGAGCCATGAACGCAGCGCTGCCCGGCACCCACGCGGTCGCCACCCCCTCGCAGTCCTCGACCGCCACCGTCACCGTCGGCACCGGACCGCTCAGCATCGACGAGGTCGTCGCGGTCGCCCGGCACGGGGCGCGCGTCGCCCTGTCTGACGAGGCGGTGGCCGAGATCGCCCGCAGCCGCGCCGTCGTCGAGGCCCTGGCCGACGACACCGTTCCGCACTACGGCGTCTCGACGGGCTTCGGTGCCCTCGCGACGCGGCACATCCCCACCGAGCTGCGCGCCCAGCTGCAGCGCTCGCTCGTCCGCTCGCACGCCGCCGGGACCGGCGAGGAGGTCGAGCGCGAGGTCGTGCGCGCCCTCATGCTGCTGCGCCTGTCGACGCTCGCCACCGGCAGTACGGGTGTCCGGCTCGAGACGGCCCGCGCCTACGCCGCCGTCCTGTCCGCGGGCATCACCCCCGTCGTCCACGAGTACGGCTCGCTCGGCTGCTCCGGCGACCTCGCGCCGCTGGCGCACTGCGCCCTCGCCGTCATGGGCGAGGGCCCGGTCCGCCTCGCCGACGGCACGCCGACCGACGCCGCGACCGCGCTGCGCGACAACGGGATCGAGCCGATCGTGCTGGCCGAGAAGGAGGGCCTGGCCCTCATCAACGGCACCGACGGCATGCTGGGCATGCTCTGCCTCGCCATCGACGACCTGCGTCACCTGCTCCGCGTCGCCGACGTGTCCGCGGCCATGAGCGTCGAGGGCCTCCTCGGCACCGACGACGTCTTCGCCGCGGACCTGCACGCCCTGCGCCCCCATCCGGGCCAGGCCGCGGCGGCCGCGAACATCCGTGCGGTCATGGCGGGTTCGCCGATCCGCGAGTCGCACCGCACCGAGGAGTGCACCCGGGTGCAGGACGCGTACTCGCTGCGCTGCGCCCCCCAGGTGCACGGCGGCGCCCGCGACACCGTCGAGCACGCGGTCCGCGTGGCCTCGGCCGAGCTCGCCTCCGCCGTCGACAACCCGGTCGTGACCCCGGACGGACGCGTGGAGTCCAACGGGAACTTCCACGGCGCCCCGGTCGCGTACGTCCTCGACTTCCTCGCCATCGTCGTCGCCGACGTCGCGTCGATGGCCGAGCGCCGCACGGACCGCTTCCTCGACGCCGCCCGCAACCACGGCCTGCCGCCGTTCCTCGCCGAGGACCCCGGCGTCGACTCCGGCCTGATGATCGCCCAGTACACCCAGGCCGCGATGGTCTCGGAGCTGAAGCGCCTCGCGGTCCCGGCCTCCGTCGACTCGATCCCGAGCTCGGCGATGCAGGAGGACCACGTGTCGATGGGGTGGTCGGCCGCGCGCAAGCTGCGCCGGTCGGTCGACGCCCTCGGCCGCGTCCTCGCGATCGAGCTGCTCACGGCCGCGCGTGGCATCCGGCTGCGCGCACCGCTCGAGCCGTCGCCGGCCTCCGCCGCGGCCATCGCCGCGCTCGACGCCGTGACGAACGCCGCGCCCGGCCCCGACCGCTTCCTCGCGCCCGACATCGAGGGCGCCCACACCGCGGTGCGCGACCGCTCCGTCGTCGCGGCCGTCGAGGCCGTCACCGGCCCGCTCAACTGACCCAACTGCCTGAACCTGCTTGAACGAGAAGGGAACCGACATGGAAGGTGCACGTCCGGTCCGCGCGGCGCGCGGGACGCAGCTGACGGCGCGCTCGTGGGCCACCGAGGCCCCGCTGCGGATGCTCATGAACAACCTCGACCCCGAGGTGGCCGAGCGTCCCGACGACCTCGTGGTCTACGGCGGCACCGGCCGCGCGGCCAGGGACTGGCGGTCCTTCGACGCCATGGTGTGCACGCTGACGACGCTCAAGGACGACGAGACGATGCTCGTGCAGAGCGGTCGCCCCGTCGGCGTCATGCAGACGCACGAGTGGGCCCCCCGCGTCCTCATCGCCAACTCCAACCTCGTCGGCGACTGGGCCACGTGGCCCGAGTTCCGCCGCCTCGAGCACCTGGGCCTGACGATGTACGGCCAGATGACCGCAGGGTCGTGGATCTACATCGGCACCCAGGGCATCGTGCAGGGCACGTACGAGACGTTCGCCGCCGTCGCCGAGAAGAAGTTCGGCGGGACGCTCGCCGGCACCCTGACGCTGACCGGTGGCTGCGGCGGCATGGGCGGCGCGCAGCCGCTGGCGGTCACCCTCAACGACGGCGCGTGCCTCATCGTCGACGTCGACCCGGCCCGCCTGCACCGACGCGTCGAGCACCGCTACCTCGACGAGGTGGCCGAGAACCTCGACGACGCGGTCGAGAAGGCCCTCGCCGCCAAGCGCGAGCGACGCGGCTGGTCCGTCGGCGTCGTCGGCAACGCCGCCGAGGTCTTCCCCGAGCTGCTGCGTCGCGGTGTCGAGATCGACATCGTCACCGACCAGACCTCGGCCCACGACCCGCTGTCCTACCTGCCGGTGGGGGTCGAGCTCGCCGACTGGCACGAGTACGCCGAGAAGAAGCCCGAGGACTTCACCGACCGCGCCCGCGCGTCGATGGCTGACCACGTCCGGGCGATGGTCGAGTTCCAGGACGCGGGGGCCGAGGTCTTCGACTACGGCAACTCGATCCGCGACGAGGCGCGCCTCGGCGGGTACGACCGCGCGTTCGAGTTCCCCGGTTTCGTGCCGGCCTACATCCGGCCGCTCTTCTGCGAGGGCAAGGGCCCGTTCCGGTGGGCCGCGCTCTCCGGCGACCCGAAGGACATCGCCGCCACCGACCGGGCCGTGCTCGACCTGTTCCCGGACAACGACCGCCTCCACAAGTGGATCCGCGGCGCCCAGGAGCGGATCGCCTTCCAGGGCCTGCCCGCGCGCATCTGCTGGCTCGGCTACGGCGAGCGCGACAGGGCCGGACTGGCGTTCAACGAGCTCGTCCGCACCGGCGAGGTCAGCGCGCCGATCGTCATCGGCCGCGACCACCTCGACTCCGGCTCGGTGGCCAGCCCCTACCGCGAGACCGAGGCGATGGCCGACGGCTCCGACGCCATCGCCGACTGGCCGCTGCTCAACGCCCTCGTCAACACGAGCTCGGGCGCCAGCTGGGTGTCGATCCACCACGGCGGGGGCGTCGGCATCGGTCGCAGCCTCCACGCCGGCCAGGTCAGCCTCGCCGACGGCACCGACCTCGCAGCGCAGAAGCTGGCCCGCGTGCTGACCAACGACCCCGGCATGGGCGTCATCCGGCACGTCGACGCCGGCTACGAGCGCGCCGAGGAGGTTGCCCGCGAGCGCGGTGTCCGCGTCCCGATGCAGGAGGGCTGACCCGACCCGATGCCCTCAGCCCTTGCGGACCTCCTCGTCGGAGATGTCGGCCACGGTCGCGTCGAAGAGCCGGATGACGTCGTCGCCGGCGACCGTGAGCCCGACGCCGTGCGCACCTCCACCGATGGAGATGCGACGTCCGACGAGGTGGCTGTCGGCGATGACGGGCAGGGCCGTCGCGGACCCGAAGGGCGTGATGGTGCCGCGCTCGTAGCCGGTCACGGCCTTCGCGGCCGCGGCGTCGGGCATCGAGATGCGGTTGGTGCCGAGGAGGGCACGCACCTTGGCCCACGAGAACGTGCGGTCACCGGGTACGAGGACGAAGACATGGTCGTCCTCGGAGCGGCGCACCACGAGCGTCTTGATGAGGTCGCGCGGCTCGATGCCACGGGCTGCCGCGGCCTCCTCGAGCGAGCCCACCCGACCGTGCCGGGTCGCCGTGAACGGGATGCCCGCGGCTCGCGCAGCCTCGACCGCCGGCGTGCGGATCGGCTCGGACTCACTACGCTCGGCGGTGTCATCACGGTCGGGCCCCTGCGGGGAGCCGTCGGGGGAGGCGTCGGTGGAGGCGTCGGGGGAGGCGTCGGGGCACATGTGCGACAGCCTAGTTTCGAGGCCTGGTTTCGAGGCCGGTGCGAGCCACCGGCGACGCGAGGAGTGGACGAGGTGACGACGACGTGACGACGAGCTTCGACCGGATGTGGGCCGACCTCGAGCCGGTGGGCCGCCACAGGGACACCGGAGGCTACCGGCGCTACGCGTGGACCCGGACCGACCACGACCTGCGGGAGTGGTTCGCCGCCGAGTGTGCCGCCCGTGGCCTGGACGTCGTCGAGGACCGCGCCGGCAACCAGTGGGCCTGGTGGGGCGACCCCGACACGACGCCCGGCGTCGTCATCGGCTCGCACCTGGACTCGGTGCCCGACGGCGGCGCGTACGACGGGCCGCTCGGGGTGGTCAGCGCCCTCGCCGTCGTCGACGACCTGCGCGCCGCCGGCGTCGATCCGGACGTGCCCCTCGGCATCGTCAACTTCGTCGACGAGGAGGGGGCCCGCTTCGGGGTCGCCTGCGCCGGCTCCCGCATCATCACCGGCGAGCTCGACGCCGACCGCGCCCGCTCGCTCGCCGACGGCGACGGCGTCACCATGGCCGAGGCGTGGAGCAAGGCCGGCCGCGACCCGGCGTCCATGGGGCCCGACCCCGATACCGTGCGCCGCGTCGGCCGGTTCGTCGAGCTGCACATCGAGCAGGGCAAGGCGCTCGCCCTCGCCCCGGACGGCACCGACGACCTGTCCGACGACGCGCGTGCCGTCGCCATCGGCACCGACATCTGGCCGCACGGCCGGTGGCGCATCGACCTGCCGGGCGAGGCCAACCACGCCGGCACGACCCGCCTCGAGGACCGCCGCGACGCCATGATCTCGCTGGCCGACGTCGTGCACGCCGCCCGCTCCTACGCGACCGCGCTCGGCTGCGTCGCCACCGTCGGCAAGGTCGTCGTCGAGCCGGGCGGGGTCAACGCGGTGCCGAGCCACGTCACGGCCTGGCTCGACGCGCGGGGCCGCTCCGAGCACGCCGTCCGCTCCGTCGTCGAGGCCGTCGCCGGCGACGCCATGCGCACCGGAGGGGAGACGACCATCGAGTCGTGGACGCCGCCGACGACCTTCGACGCGGACCTCGTCGAGCAGCTGCGCTCCGTCCTGCCCGCCGCGCCCCTGCTCGGCACCGGTGCCGGGCACGACGCCGGCATCCTCGCCACGCACGGGGTGCCCTCGGCGATGCTCTTCGTCCGCAACCCGACGGGAGTCTCGCACTCGCCGAAGGAGTCGGCCTACCTCGACGACTGCCACCACGGCGTCAGCGCCCTGACCGCCGTGGTCACCGCCCTCACCGCTCCCACCGCTCCCGCCGCTCCCGCCGCTCCCACCGCTCGGAAGGACACCCCCTGATGACCTCGTTCTGGTGCGAGAGTGCCTGGCTCACAGGGGGCTTCGCCCACCGTGTCCGACTCGTCACGGCCGACGGCTGCTTCAAGGAGGTGCTCGTCGACGCCGACCCGGAGCCCGGCGACGTGCACCTGGCCGGCGTCACGCTGCCCGGCATGGCCAACACGCACAGCCACGCCTTCCACCGGGCCCTGCGCGGTCGCGTCAACGGCGGCGGCGGCAACTTCTGGAGCTGGCGCGAGCAGATGTACGCCGCGGCGGAGCAGCTCAACCCGGACACCTACTTCACGCTCGCGCGGGCCGTCTTCGCCGAGATGGTCCAAGCCGGGTTCACGGTCGTCGGCGAGTTCCACTACGTCCACCACCGTCCCGGCGGCCACGCCTACCGCGACCCGAACGCCATGGGCCTGGCCCTGCGGCAGGCCGCGGAGGAGGCCGGCATCCGCCTGACGCTGCTCGACACGTGCTACCTCGAGGGCGGCCTCAACGGCGGCGGGCACGTCGAGCTGCACCCCGGCCAGCGCCGGTTCAGCGACGGCACCGTCGACGCGTGGGCCGAGCGCATGGCCGCACGTCCCGGGCCGACCGACCGGGTCCGCCTCGGCGCGGCGATCCACTCGGTGCGGGCCGTGCGTCGCGAGGACCTGCCCAAGGTCGTCGAGGCCGCCGGCGACCTGCCGCTGCACGTGCACCTGTCGGAGCAGCCGGGGGAGAACCTCGCCTGCCAGATGTACTACGGCTGCACCCCCACCGAGCTGCTCGACGGCGCCGGGGCGCTCGGGCCCGACCTCACGAGCATCCACGCCACGCACCTGACCGAGCACGACCTCGAGCTGCTCGGCGGCACCGGCACCGGCGCCTGCATCTGCCCGACCACCGAGCGCGACCTCGCCGACGGCATCGGCCAGTCCCGCGCCCTGCACGACGCCGGCAGCCCCATCTCGCTCGGCTCGGACCAGAACGTCATCATCGACCCCTTCGTCGAGCTGCGCGGCATCGAGATGCACGAGCGCCTGCTCACCAACGAGCGAGACCGGTTCTCGGCCAACGACCTGCTCCTCGCGGCGTCCTTCAACGGGTACCGCGCGCTCGGCTGGTCCGACGGCGGGCACCTGAGCAAGGGCGCCCTCGCCGACTTCGTCACGGTCCGCGCCGACACGGTCAACACCGCCGGCTCGGCGCACGAGCAGATCATCTACTCGTGCGTGGCCTCGGACGTGTCGACCGTCGTCGTCGGCGGTGAGGTCGTCGTCAGCGACGGGCAGCACCGGATGGGTGACGTCGGGCGGCTCCTCGGTGGGGCCATCGAGCGTCTCAGTGCCGGTGTGGCGGGCGGGGTGCACGCGTGAGCCTGCTGCTCACCGGTGTCGCCGAGCTGACGACGAACGACCCCGAGGTCTCCGACTCGCTCCCGCCGGGGTCCGAACCGGGCGACCGGCTGCTCGGCATCGTGCGCGACGCCGCGCTGGTCGTGTCCGACGACGGCGTCCTCGAGTGGGTGGGCCGGCGGGCCGACGCGCCGGCCGCGGACAGGTCGCGCGACCTCGGTGGCCGGGCCGTCATCCCCGGCTTCGTCGACTCGCACACGCACCTCGTCTTCGCCGGGGACCGGTCGGCCGAGTTCGCGGCGCGGATGACCGGGACGCCGTACGACGGCGGCGGCATCCGCGTCTCCGTCGAGGCCACGCGAGCCGCCTCCGACGACGAGCTGCTCGCGCTCGTGCGCGGCCGCGTCGCGGAGATGCGCGCCCAGGGCACGACGACCGTCGAGGTCAAGAGCGGCTACGGGCTCACGCTCGAGGACGAGGTGCGCGCCCTGCGCATCGCACGAGAGGTGACACCCCACACGACGTTCCTCGGGGCCCACGTCGTCCCGCCGGAGTACGCGGCCGACCGGGCGGCGTACGTCGACCTCGTCACCGGCCCGATGCTCGATGCCGTTGTCCCCCAAGGCGGTCCGGCCCTGGCCGAGAGCATCGACGTGTTCTGCGAGCCGCACTCGGCGCACGCCTTCGACGCCGACGAGTCCCGCGCCGTGCTCGAGGCGGGCCGGGCGCGCGGGCTGCGGTTGCGCGTGCACGGCAACCAGCTCGGCCACGGCCCCGGCGTCCGTCTCGCGTGCGAGCTGGGCGCGGCGAGCGTCGACCACTGCACCTACCTCGACGAGGCCGACGTCGAGGCCCTCGTCGCAGCGCGCGGCACGACGGTCGCCACCCTCCTGCCGGGCGTCGAGTTCTCGACCCGCTCGCCCTACCCGGACGCCCGCCGCCTCGTCGACGCCGGGGTCGACGTCGCACTGGCCTCGGACTGCAACCCGGGCACGTGCTACTCCTCCTCGATGCCGTTCGCCATCGCCCTCGCCGTGCGCGAGATGGGGCTGACGCCGGCCGAGGCGCTGCACGCCGCGACGGCCGTGTCCGCCCGGTCGCTGGGCCTGGACCGGCGCGTCGCGGCGGGTCGGCCGGCGCAGCTCGCGGTCGTCGACGGGCCGAGCCACCTGCACGTGTCCTACCGCGCGGGCGTGCCCGTCGTGCGCAGCCTCGATCTCTGAGACCGGCCGGTCAGCCCGGGGCGGCGTCCTCGGTGGCGGGCTCGCACTTGAGCACCGAGCCGGGTCCGGGGTGGATCAGGCCGGTGTGGCCGTCGGACCACTCGACGACGTACGGCGGCCCGCCACCGTCGCCCTTGACCTCGCGGATCACGCCGACCCGCGTCGACTGGCCGACGTGCTCGGCCGCCATCGTGATGCGGTCACCCACCTTCGCGTCCATGGGCGCACCTCCTCGTGCCGTGCCTGTGTGCTCGTGGGCGGAGCCCGTGACCGGGTCCAGTCCCAGCACACCACCGCCGGGGGTCGCGCGGGAAGAGGTCCGCGCCGATCCGCGCCGATCCGAGTCGATCCGCGCCGATCCGCGCCGATCGGGTGACGTCAGGGGCGACGTGACGGTCGGTGCATCGACGCGTCCGTCCTCCCGGGGTCGCACCCGCGGGCCACACCGGTGCGACCACGGGCGGACGCCCCACGACGGCGTGCTCGCCTAGGCTCGGGCGCATGAGGGAGGGGTCCGTGTACGACTGGCTGCAGCGGCGCCCCCTCCTGCTCGACGTGCCGCTGGCGCTGCTCCTGTCGTTCGTCGCGGTGGCCGTGCTCGGCTCGGGCGCGGCCAGCCCCTTCTGGGCGCTCCTCGGCCTGCCGAACCTCGCCCTCGTGTGGCGCCGGAGCCGTCCGACGCTCGCCTTCACCGCCGTGTGCGTGGGCCTGGCCCTCCGCGTCGTCGTCGTGCGCGACCTCCTGCCGAGCGACACCGCGTTCCTCGTCGCCCTGTACTCGCTCGCGGCCCACGGACGCCGGCGGCCGGTCCGGCTGGCCGGGCTGGGGGTCGCCGCGATCGCCTCGGCGATCGCCGCGGTGCGCTTCACGGCCGAGTCGGTGACCCACCTCGAGGCACCCGCCGTCGCGTTCACGTTCGTCGCCTGCGCGACCGCCGCCCTGTCGGCCTGGACGCTCGGTGACCTCAAGCGGGCCCGGCTCCAGCGGCTCGCCGACCTCCAGGACCGGGCCGAACGCGTCGAGCGCGAGCGTGAGCAGGAGCTGCGCCTCGCCGCGCAGCAGGAGCGCGCGGCGATCGCCCGCGAGATGCACGACGTCGTCGCCCACGCCCTGTCCGTCATCGTCGTGCAGGCCGACGGTGCCGCGTACGCCGCGACGCGCCGGCCGGAGGGCGCCCTCGAGCAGGCGACCCGCACCCTGGTGACCATCGGCGCCACGGCACGCGACGCCCTCGGCGAGACCCGCCGCCTCGTCGGTGTGCTGCGCGACCCGGACTCGGGCGCGGAGCTCGCCCCGACCGGCGGCCTCGAGCAGCTCGACGACCTCGTCGCGGGCGTGCGGGCCGCCGGTGTCCCCGTCACCCTGACGGTGCACGGCACCGACGCGCCGCGCCCCGTCGCGCTCGACCTCGCCGCGTACCGCGTCGTGCAGGAAGGCCTGACCAACGTCATCAAGCACGCCGGGGCGGGCGCGCAGGCGCGCGTCGACGTCGTGCAGGAGCCCGGACGCCTCCGGGTGTGCGTCCGCGACGACGGGCGCGGCGCCGCGAGCCTAGACGACGGCCGCGGGCACGGACTGGCCGGCATGCGTGAGCGGGTCGCCGTGCACGACGGGACGCTCACGGCCGGGCCGCACCCGCACGGTGGGTTCGAGGTCCTCGCGACGCTGCCGCTACCGGCCGAGCCGTCGGCGGCCCGGCCGCTCCTCGGGCCCGTGGACCACACCGTGCCGATGGCGACCACGCCCACCGTCCCCGTCCCGACCCTGTCTCTTATACACATCTCCGAGCCCACGAGACGGAGCTACATCTAGGGGGGCGGGGTCTGCTTTGGGGGGGGGGGGGGGGGGGGGGGGGGGGGGGGGGG
>NZ_JBPGXG010000133.1:0-12152 GCF_056755255.1 Monashia sp. HAY1-5C
CCGGTCGCGATGATGTCCCCGGGGTGGAGGGTCATGACCGCCGAGGCCATCTCGACCATCCCTGGGATGTCGAGGACGAGGTCACGGGTGTTGGCGTCCTGGCGCAGCTCGTCACCGACCCAGAGCCGCATCCCGAGCTGGGTGGGATCCCCGACCTCGTCGGCCGTCGTGATCCACGGACCGACGGGGCAGAAGGTGTCGTAGGCCTTGCGGAAGACCCGCTCCTCGCGACCGCGCACCACCATGTCGAGCAGGCAGGCGTAGCCGAACACGTGGGCCTGCCAGTCGGCGCGGGGGATGTCGCGCCCCCCGGCACCGATGATGATCGCCAGCTCGGACTCGTGGTGGACCTCCCGGCCGGTGAGGGCGGGCAGGACGACCGGTTCCCCGGCTCCGGAGAGCGACGACGGCGGCTTGAGGAAGAACCCCTGCACGTCGGCGCGGTACTGCGCCTGCATCTCCCTGCCGTGGTCGTGGTAGTTGACCGGGAAGGCGATCACCTTGTTGGGCCAGGGCACCGGTGTGCGCAGGGTGACCTCGGAGAGAGGGTGGACGGTTCCCCGGGCAGCCGCCCGGGCCAGCACCGGGCGGACGATCGGGAAGTCGCGGATCAGCCGGTTCATCCCGACTGGCGGCCACTCCCCCGCGCTGAGCTCCAGCGCGTCCGTCACGTCGACGACGCCTTCACCGACGACCACACCGATGCGGTCATCGTCGAAACGGGCGATCCTCATGGCGCTCCTTGGGACTAGGCAGGTGGTTCCTGCTCATCCTGCGAGCCCGGCTACGCCCCCGGCAGAGCTCCTCGCACCTACCGGAACGCCCCTCAGGCGGGTCGCTCCGCACGACCGCCGACGGCTGCCCCGATCTCGTTCGCGATGGTGAGGACGTCGTCCTTGACCTCGGCGTACCGCTGCAGCGTCAGTCGGGTGGAGGATCCCGAGATGCTGAGGGCAGCGACCACCTCACCGTCGCTGCCACGGATGGAGGTCGCGGCGCCGCTGAGCCCCTTCTCGCGCTCGTCGATGGAGACCGACCAGTGCGTCTCCCGGATCATGGCGAGTTCCTCGTCGTCGGGCATCGGCCTCCGGTTCTTCTTCGCCTCAGCGCGGACCTCCTCGACCACCGAGGCGGGCGCGAAGGCGAGGAGCAGCTTGCCGGAGGACCCGATCCCCAGCGGCTGCTGCCCGCCGGTGGGAACGACGGGACGCAGGGCCGCCCGTCCCTCGACGGAGGCGAGGCAGACGCGATGGGAGCCGTGCCGGATGTAGAGGTGCACGCTCTCGCCCGTGGAGTCGCGCAGCCGGTGCATCCACGGCTCGGCGACCCCGCGGATCACAAAGGAGTCGGCTGCGCTGGCGCCCCAGGAGAGCAGCCGCGGGCCCAGGGCGAAGAGCCCCTCGGAGGTGCGACGTGCGATCCGCAGCTCTGTCAGCTCCGTCAGAAGTCGATGGACCGACGACTTGGGCAGTCCGAGGTCCTCGGCCACCTCGGCAAGACGCATCGGTCGCCCGGCCCGCGCGAGGCTGTCGATCGCCTGGGTCGTCTTGACCAACACTGACATCGGTGGTGCTCCTTCTGTCGAGGTTCCGCCGACGGCGGGCAGCTGCCGCCCGCGGCAACCGACGCTGCGCGACGGCCGCCCGAGGTCGACGGTCAAAGGGTATGCAGCAGCAGCGTCCGCGGGTGACCGGACGTCTCAGGCGTATCGACGCACGGGCTGCAGACCGCCCCGACGACCAAGACCCCGGTACCCGAGGCCGCGGGAGGTCAGCAGGGCAGCCTCGACGACCACACGAGCCAGCGCGGCGGGGCTCAGGGGCTCCGAGGACAGCCTGACCGACACGGCAGCACGGACCTGACCGTCCTCGTCGAAGACCGGGGCAGCGATCAGGATGCCCTCCTCTTGCACGCTGGAGCGGCTCACGGCATACCCGAGGCGGCGGACGTCGCCGAGCCGTTGACGCAGCACGAAGTCGCTGCCGTCACCGAGCGGCCCGCCCGGCTCGTCCGCCATCTCGTCCAGACGAAGGTAGGCGAGCATGGCGAGGCCACCCGCCCCCTGCGCCAACGGGACTCGCCGATCGGGCTGCCAGGAGCCCGACGCCTGGTGGCCGCAGATGAGGTCGCTCAGGATGGCGTGGTCGCGGTCACGGGACCACAGCGCGACAGGGGCGCCGGTGGCCGAGTAGAGGTCGACGAGGAACGGTCGTGCCACGTCGCGCAGTCGGCGGACCTCGGGCACCCCCCAGCCGAGCCGCCAGAGTCGGCGACCGAGCCGGTAGCGGCCGCGGGACGCGCGCTCGACGGCGCCCCACTCGACGAGGTGCGCCAGCATCCGGTGGACCGTCGCCGGCGGGAGCCCGGTCTGGGAGCACACTCCCGCGATGGTCTGCTCGGGGGTCTCGGCACCGAAGCAGTCGAGGATGTCGAACGCTCGCCCCAGGACCGAGCGCTTGTGGTCGCCGTCGAGCAGGTTTCCAGACCCCATCGTCTGCCTCCCATTATTCGGAACGCTATTCCAATATGCTGAACGGTAGAGGCGGGCTCTCTCGGCTGTCAAGAGGTACGGGGGCCCGGGCCCCGGCTCGTCGAGCGACCACCCCGGGCGAGGCCGGACGCCGCGCCGGGCCGGAGGTCAACGGTCGTCGCGGGAGGGGGCGAGGAAGCCGACCACGAGGGCGTTGAACTCGCCGGTCCGCTCGAAGGGCACCCAGAGACCCGTCCGCCCGTACACGTGCACCTGGACGTCCGGGATCCGGTTGAGCAGGAACAGCGCGTTGTCGTAGCCCTGGACGCGGTTGTCGCGCCCCCAGACCACGAGCGTGCGTGCGCGGATGCGGTCGACGTCGCGCCACACCTGCTCGGTGACCGGGCGGTTCTGGGCGCCGCGGCCCTCGGGCGCGCCCGTCATGAACTCAGGCTCGACGCTCGCCAGGTAGCGCTCCTCGACCAGGTCCTCGGTGATCGACGAGGTGTCGTGCATCATCATCTCGAGGTAGGACCGCATCTTCGCGCGCGAGGGCCCGTCGCCGCCGTAGTAGGACTGGATGAGCTTCTGACCCTCGGACGGCATGGGCGTGAACAGGGGGAGCCCCCCGGCGGAGCTGACGAGGACGAGGTCGTCGACGACCTGGGGGTGCTCGATGGCCAGCATCATGGCCGCGGCGCCACCCGTGGCCATCCCGAGGACGTGGGCGGACTCGATCTCGAGGGTGGCCAACATGTCGGCGAAGACCTTCGCGTAGAAGGCGTACCGGCCTCCGCTGATCTCGGGCTTGTCCGAACGGCCGTAGCCCGGGAGGTCGACCACGAGCACCCGGAAGCGCTCGGCGAGGCCGGGGACATTGGCCCCGAAGTTGCCCCAGCCGTAGGCCCCCGGGGCGCCGCCGTGGACACAGAGCAGCACGGGGCCAGACCCGGCCTCGTGGTAGTGCACCCGGACGCCGCCGGCGTCGACGAAGCGGCTCGTCGACTCGGCGGTGACGGGGACGGTCGCCGCGGCAGCGGGAACGGTCGTGGACATCAGATCTTCACGTGGCCCGGGATCGGGTGGCCGAAAAGGTTGAGACCGTAGGCCTGGAAGATCGGTCCGGACCCGTTCTGGACGTGGTGCAGCGCAGCCTGGGTGTCACGCCACCGACGCTGGAGGGCGCCGCTGTGGTGCAGCGACCCTCCTCCGCTGAGCCGGAAGACGCTGTCGGCGGCGGCGGCGGCACGCTGGCTCGCCTGGACCTGGTTGCGACGCACCTCGGCACGCAGCTCGAGCGGCACGACCTCTCCGCGCGACACCATCTCGAAGACGCGTTCGACGTCCCAGAGCACGTGACGCACGCTCGCGTCGATGTCCGCGGCCGCCGCGCCCATCGCCGACAGCTGGAACGGGTCGAGGGCCGCCCGACCGCCGCGCCCCTGCCGCGAACGGGTCATTGCCACATATGCGGCCAGGGTGCCCTTGGCCATCGCCAGGGTGGCCGTCGTGATGGCTCCCGAGAACATCACGTTGCGCGGCATCCGGAACAGCGGCACCGACTCGCGGCTGGGGTCCTTGCCCCCGGTGCCCTCGGTCACGCCCTTCGTCTCGATCGTGCGGTATGCCGGGACGAAGGCGTCGCGCACCACGAGGTCCTTGCTGCCCGTGCCGCGCAGCCCCATGACGTCCCAGGAGTCCTGCACGATCTCGTAGTCCGGGCGTGGGAGGAGGAAGTGCACCGCGTCCGGCTCGGCGACGTTGCCGTCCTGGTCGGTGACGAGGCCACCGATCATGACCCACTGGCAGTGGTCGGTTCCGGACGAGAAGTTCCAGCGCCCGTTGAAGACGTAGCCGCCGTCCACCGGCCTGGCCCGGCCCATCGGCGCGTAGGGCGAGGCCACCCAGGTGTCCGGGTCCTCTCCCCAGACCTCCGCCTGAACCCGGCGGTCACCGTGGGCCAGCTCGTGCGGGTGAACGCCCACGACTCCGGCGACCCATCCCGCACTGGGGTCGTGCGACCCGATCTCGAGGACGGCACGGAAGAAGTCGACAGGGTGCGACTCCAGCCCACCGAAGTCCTTGGGCTGGAGCATGCGGATCACGCCCGACGCCCGCAGTGCCGATGCGGACTCGTCGGTGAGTCGCCCCAGCTCCTCCGCTGCTGCTGCGTTGGTCTCGAGCAGGTCCGCGATCTGCTCGATGTCGTCCAGGACGGCCATGGCCGCTCCTTTCGTCGATCTGGTCACGGGGTGCGCTGGTGTCCCCAGTAGTGGGCCACGTCGTAGCGGGTGGGAAGCCAGGTCTCGTCATCGATGAGGATGCCGTCGATGCCGTACTCGATCCCGAAGCCGGAGGGTGACCGGACGTAGAAGGAGATCATCTTGTCGTTCGTGTGTTTTCCGAAGGTCGACAGGATCGGGGCCGCTCCGGCGAGGACCTTGTCGTAGTTGCGGCCGAGAACGTCGAGGTCGTCGATCTCGAACATGAGGTGACCGACCCCGACGGGCCGGCTGGGCGCTGCTGCGAACGCGAACGAGTGGTGCCTCGGGTTGCAGTGCGTGAAGACGCCGGTGACTCCCCCGGGCATGTCGATGTGATCGCTGAGACGGAAGCCCAGCAGGTCGAAGTACAGCCGGCGGTAGGTCTGCTCGTCACGCACGACCTGGAAGGCATGCCCGAGGCCCAGCTCGCGCGCCACGAAGGTCGCCCCGATCGGGGAGACGAACGGCTCGGTCGCGTTGCGCAGCCCCCAGAACAGCTCGACGTCGTAGTTGTCGTCGGGGTCGCGGAAGCTGGCCAGCCCGTCGACGCCGCGTTCGGCCGCCGACTGGGCATCGCGCTGGGTCACCTCGTAGCCGGCCGCTTCCAGCCGCTGCGAGATCTCCTCGAGGGCACACTGGCTGCCCACGTCCCACCCGAGTGCGATGACACCGTTCCTGTCCGAGCGGCGGATGTCCACGCGGTGGACGTACTGGTCCATCCGGAGGGTGAGTCGGTCCTCGGTGCGCTGGGCGACCTGCAGGCCGAGCAGGTCGGCACCGAAGCGCTCCCAGGCCTGCAGGTCGGTACTCGACACCACGGCATACCCGAGGGCCTTGACGCGTGCATCCATCGTTGGTCCTTTCATCACACGTTGTCTGGTCGTCATGCTCTGTCCTCGGCGCCGGCCCGACCAGCGAACCGTGCCAGATGGCGGAATGCCGGGGACGTGGGGCCGATCATCGGCACAACCTCGCGGCAGCGGAGGACGCAGCCCGGGACAGCGCCTCGACCCACTGCTGCACCTGACCGGTCGCGGCGCCGGCCGGGAGGCCGGACATCCGCATCGCGATGGGGGGCGTGTCGGCCGGCCCCGGGACGGGAACGACGATCGAGTGCAGGTGATAGGTCTGCTCGGGGTCGAGGTCGGGCTCGTAGAGGGCTGCCGTGTCGGCGATCATCTGCTTCATGAGCCGCTCGTGCTTCGGCAGTCGATCTGTCGAGGAGTAGTCCGACATCAACGAGATGCGGTCCACCGTCGGGTCGGGCATGAGCGACAGCGAGAAGCCGCGCTCGCGAACCCGGTCGAGGTTGCGTCGGAACGTCTCGACCGTGGCAGCCCCTTGTCCCGGTGCACGCGCCAGCCACTCCTGCACGTCCTCCTCCGAGGCATCGCGCAGGAAGACCGAACCGAGCGGCGGGACGAGCGGCACCCGGTGCCCGACGGAAGGCGTGGTCCGCTCCTGCGACTGGTTGGAGGTGAGGACGAACACGACGTCGCCGCCCACCTTCGCGAGCACCGCGCAGTCGACGCCGTGCTCGGCGCTGAGCTGCTCGATGTCGTGCCGCGCCAGCTCTGCCAGCCGCACCGCGTGGATGAGGTCGGGGTGTGACGGCGCGACGAGCGACGGAGGCGCGAAGCGCCCGTAGCCTCCCTGGAAGAAGAGCAGCGGCAGCGAGGGCCGGGCCACCGAGAGGTGGCGGACGCGTCCGAGGACGATGTAGTGGTCCCCGCCTTCCAGGACGTCCTCGTAGGTGCACTCGATCCACGAGACCGCCCCGTCCAGGATGGGCGCCCCGGCCGGGGCGGGTGACCACGCGACGCCCTCGAACTTGTCCGGCGCCCGTGAGGCGAACCGGCGACAGGTCTGCTCCTGGTCAGAGGCGAGCACGTTGACGCAGAAGGTCTTTCCCGTGCGCAACTTGGCGAAGCTACCGGACTCGCGCGTCGGCAGGAACGCCACCAGAGGCGGGTCCAGCGAGACCGAGGTGAACGAGCCGACGACCATGCCCGCCGGCGTGCCGTCCTCGGCGATCCCGGTGACCACGGCCACGCCGGTCGGGTAGTGCCCGAGGGTCTCGCGGAACAGTGCCGGGTCGATGGTGTCGTCACCCACAGCCACCGTCGTGTCGAGCTGAGTCATCGGTGTCTCCTCGTGTGGTGGTGGTGGGGCCACCACCTGGCGGCCCGCGCGCCCCAGTCTCGTCCGCCGGGCGAGCCCTACCTAGGCTGTCGTCCCGGCGGGCGGGACGTTTGGCCGGAGCGCTCCCCGGGCAGCGCCACAGCCGGCAGAGCAGCCTCCGCGAGACGGACGTCCTGGTCCGGGCTGGCACCGCTGACGCCGAGCCCGCCGATGAGCCGGTCGCCCTGGCGAACGGGCTGGCCGCCGGGCAGGGGCGTGGGGCTGAACGGCAGCCCCTCGCCGAGCAGCACGAACAGGTCCGGATGCGCCGCGCGCAGCTCGGAGAGGCTCTCCGAGGGGCGGGCGAACACTGCCGCGGTCCGCGCCTTGGTGCGGGCCACCTCGGGGGTGAACCAACTCGCCCCGTCGCCGCGCACGACGAGGAGGTCGAAGCCGCGCTCGTCGACGACGGCGACGCTGACCCGCAACCGGAGCTGCGCAGCGGACTCCAGCACCGACTGCACCAAGGCTTGGGCCCCGGCTGCAGTCAGCACGTGGTCGCGGGGGTCCGTCACGCCCCCGTGCCCGCGCTGACCGGCGCGACGTCGCGCTCGTCGTCCGGCTGCTCGGCACCCGCGGAGGGTGGCTTGCGGATCAGGGTGTAGACGCGGCTGCGCAGCTCGGCGAAGGCCGGCAGCGCCTTGGTGGCGAGCTGGTCCCGGGGCGCCGGCAGGTCGACGGGGATGAGCGCCGCGACGCTGGCCGGCTTGCCCGACAGGACCAGGACGGTGTCGGCCAGGTAGACGGCCTCGTCGATGTCGTGGGTGACGAGGACGACGGTGATGCCGAGTCGCTCCTTGAGCCGGATGACGAGGTCCTCCAGGTCGGCACGCGTCTGGGCATCGACCGAGGCGAACGGCTCGTCCATGACGATGGCGTGGGGTCGGAAGGCGAGCGCGCGCGCGATGGCGACGCGCTGCTGCATGCCTCCGGAGAGCTGCCACGGGTAGGCGTGGGTGGAGTCGGCGAGGCCGACCTCGGCCAGCGCCGCCCGTGCCTGCTCGAGCCGCTCGCTCTTCGGCACGCCCGCCGAGCGAAGCGGCAGGGCGACGTTGTCGATGACACGCAGCCAGGGCATGAGGGACCGGCTGTAGTCCTGGAAGACGACGGCCATGCCGCGTGGGGTGTCGCGCACCACCTCGCCCTCGAAGACGACACGACCCTCCGTCGGCTTGCGCAGGCCGGTCAGGCACTGGAGCAGGGTGGTCTTGCCGGCGCCGGAGGGACCGACGATGCAGAGGAACTCGCCCTTGGCGACGGCGAAGTCGAGTCCCTGCAGGACCGTGTGCTGTCCGTAGGAGTGGCCGAGCCCGGTCACCTCCAGGACGGTGCCGCACGCTGCGCTCTGGTCATCGGTCTCGTTCATGAGCCGCCTCCTTCGTGGTGGGCCATCATGCCCTTGTGCCAGCTCAGGACCCGGTTCTCCACGAGGCCGAAGAGCTTGTTGAGCAGGTAACCGACGATGCCCAGGGCGATGATGCCCGTCCACATCGCGGGGATGTCGAACTCGCGTTGCGAGTTGAGGATGAAGTAGCCGATGCCGCCCGGGGTGCCGACCATCTCGGAGATCACCATGGCGACCACCCCGATCGCCAACGCGGTCCGGGCCCCGGCGAAGACCTGGGGCGTCGCGGTCGGAAGGATGATGAAGCGGATCCGGTCCCACGGCGAGAGCCGGTAGCTCCTCGAGACGTCCCGCAGCACCGGCTCCACGGAGCGGACGCCGTCGATGGTGTTGAGCAGGACCGGCCACGCACTGACCACCCCGATGATGGCGATCTTCATCGGGGTCCCGATGCCGAGCAGCAGCATCATGATGGGCAGCATGGCGACACCGGGGGTGGCCCGGAGAAACTCGATGATCGGGCGAACCGCCTCCTCGAGCGCGCGGACCGAGCCGAGCAGTAGGCCGAGAGCGACACCGCCGACGATGGCGATGGCGAAGCCGGCGGCGAGCCGACCCACACTGGGCACGATCTCCGTGGGCACGTTCTGGAAGATCCAGAGCGCCTTGAACTCGGTGAGGATCGTGGCGAGCGGCGGGAAGTAGAACGACGTGCTGTTCGCACTGGCGACCCACCAGATGACGAGGAGCAGGACGGGGAGCCAGATCTCCCAGAGGACCTTCGAGCGCAGCGACTTCATGTCAGGCTCTCTCTCGCTGGGAGGGGTGCCACCACAGGATCCGACGCTGCGCGGCGAGCAGGATGAGGTTGAGCGCGACCCCGAGCAGGGACGCCGTGAAGGCGTACACGAACATCTCGTCGGGGTTGTTGACCGTCAGGGCGTTGAACAGGTTGCGTCCCAGGCCGTCCGTCCCGCCGAGGAACTCGGCCGAGATGGCCAGGAGCAGGCTGATCGTCGCGGCGATGCGCAGCCCCGTGGTCAGGAAGGGCATGGCGCTCGGCAGGTAGACCGTCCTGATCCGGTCGGTGAGGCTCAGGTGGAACGCCGCGCTGACCTGGCGCAGCTGCGGCGACACCTGCTGCACGGCGTACGTGGACTGCACCAGCATCGGCCAGACGGCGCCGAACATGACCAGGATCAGGGCCATCGCGCGGGTGCCGCCGAAGAGCAGCAGGACGAGCGGCAGGATGGCCACCCCCGGGATGGTCCGGCCGAAGTCGACGACGAACTGGGAGCTGAGGGCCACCTTGCGGCTGGACCCGTTGATGAGTCCGAGCGGCACACCGACCAGGATGGACAGCAGGAGCCCGAGGTTCGCCGTGAGCAGCGTGTTGCCGACGGCGGTCCAGTAGTCACCCGTCCTGGCCATCTCCATCGCCGTGGTCAGGGTGAGCCACGGCGTCGGGACGTCTGCTGCCCGACCCGGGCCGACGGCGAACAGGTGCCAGATGACGAGGGCGATGAGGACCGCCGCCACCTGCCGGGACAGGCGCCAGCCGGCGCTCGCGCGTTGGGGTTCCGATCGCGCCATCGCGAGTCTCCTTCCTTCCCGGGCCGCTGCGATCTACTGGCCGGCGACGATCAGGTCGGCCGCCTTGGGGGCCTTGGCCTGCTCGAGCAGGCCGTACTTGACCAGGCGGTCGAGGGCCGTCTGCACCGACGACGGGCTGATCGGCTCCGTGCCGAACTCCGGGTAGTGCGCCTTCTCGAGCAGCGCCTTGGGCGCCTTCACGTAGGTCGAGGCGACCTGCACGCGCTTGGCCGGGTCGGCGTTCACTGCCGAGTTGGCCTTGAGGATCGACTGCTCGAACGCCTTGACGGTGTTGGGGTTCTGCTGCGCGAATTCCTTCGTGGTGACGTAGGCGTAGGCGAGGTCCGCGCCGGCGGCGGTGTAGCCCGCCAGCCGGTGGATGGAGCTGTCCCCGAGGGCCGCGGTCCCGGCCGGCTCGGAGGTCGTGGTGACGTCGACGTTGCCGGCCTTGAGGGCCGACAGGGTGTTGGGCACCTCGACGAACGTGATCTTCGAGGAGTCGCCGCCCGCCTCGTCCACCGCCGAGCGGATGTCCACCCAGATCTGGCTGTTGATCTGAGGGATGCCGAACGTGGCATTCTGGACGTCCTTCATCGTCTTGATGGGGCTGCCGGCCCTCACCCAGAGGTTGCCGACTCCGAAGCCGTCCTTGGGGGGCGTGCCCTTGGCGCCCGGCGCGACGAGCACGAGCGGCACGCCCTTGCTGCGGGCCACCGCCGGGACCGTCATGTCCATGAGCGCGAACTGGACCTTGCCGCCGAGCAGCTGGGGCATGCCCTCGGCCGGCGTCGCGACCTTGGTCAGCGTGACGTTGAGGCCCTCGGCCTTGAAGGTGCCGTCGGCGTTGGCCGCCTGTGCGCCCAAGGCGTTGAAGCTCGGGAACACCGCCACGGAGATGTCCGGTTTCTCGACACCGCCGCCCGTGCCGGTCGCGGCCTGGGAACCGGAACTGCAGGCGCTGGCGAGGCTGACCGAGGTGATCGCGACGAGCGCGACAACCGCCCGGCGGGTTCTACCTGTTGTGACCATGATCGTTTCCTTACTCGGCGCCCGCTGGGCCCGGTGTCATCTCGTCTACGTTGACGTCGGCAGGTCGGCGACCTCGCCGCAGTCATGATCGCCACGCCTGTGGCAATCACGGATGCGTCTCGTGCCGTCCTTCGGAACATGACGGTGACACGCGTCGGCGCCCCGGGAACTGCTTTGCCTCACCATGCGGAATACTCCTCCACCTCTCTGCAGAGTTCCGCATAATGGGACGCACGTCCCATTGAGCCGAACGGCTGGGACTGTGACGACGAGCGCATCTCGACGACGAGGTGTCGTGGCGAAGGAGAACCGATGACCGTTTCCGTCCGAAGCCCGCTGCAGGACGTCTCCCCGGAGTGCGACGACCGGCAGATGACGTCAGTGGGCAAGGCGCTGGAGCTGCTGGCCGCGTTCCGCGGCACCATCCCGGAGCTCGGCGTCAGTGAGCTGGCCCGCCGGGCCGGCATGCCGAAGTCCACGGCCTTCCGGCTCCTCGGTGACCTCGAGCGCGCCGGATTCGTCGCGCGGTCGGGGGCCAAGTACCGGCTGGGCCTGTCCCTGTTCGAGCTCGGCAGCCGGGTCGGCTTCTGTCGCCCGCACGGCCTGCGTGACGTGGCCATCCACGACCTGAGCGAGCTGCACATCAACACCGGCCTGACGGCGCACCTGGCGATCCTCGAGGGAACCGACATCGTCTACGTCGAGAAGGTGCACGCGGGCAACCCCGTGCGTCTGGTGACGGTGCCCGGAGCCCGGCTCCCGGCCTCCTGCACCGGCCTGGGCAAGGCGATGCTGGCCTTCAGTGACGGCGCGACCGTCCGTGCGGTCGTCGAGGCAGGCCTGCCCCGCCGCACCCGCAACTCCATCACGGAGCCGGGCCGCTTCGTGCGCGAGCTGCGCCGCATCCGTGAAGCCGGGGTGGCCTACGACCGGGAGGAAGGGACCTTGGGGCTCACCTGCGTCGCCGCCCCGGTCATCGTCGAGGGACGGGTCGTCGCCGCCATCTCTGCGTCGGGCCCGCCCCACGGCACGAGCTGGCGGCGCATCGAGTCGCACGTGCGTCACGCCGCCCGCGGAGTGAGCAGCGCCTACGCGCTGAACATGTCCCAGGTGTCCTGAGGCCATTGCCCGGTCGCCGTCCTGAGGCCGCCGGCCGGACGCGACTCGCTGCGCACGACACCACGACGAACCAAGAGCTGGGGCAAGGAGGGGGGCCGAGAAGGGCTGCCCCCATCAACCAAAAGAGAAAGGTTCTTGCCCCCACCTTCCA
>NZ_JBPGXG010000134.1:0-11984 GCF_056755255.1 Monashia sp. HAY1-5C
TCCGTCGTCGGCAGCGTCAGATGTGTATAAGAGACAGGCCCACGACACCGCCGGCCGCCCGTCCCGCAACACACCGAGCAGTTGCCAACCGGGCCCAGGAATACCTCGCACCGGTTGGCAACTGCTCGGTGTGTTGCCGGGGAGGAGCGTGCCGGCTCGGCGGCTCGACGGCTCGGCGGTTCGGCGGCTCGGCGGCCCGGCGGCCCGGCGGGGTGGGGTCCGGTTGGGTCCCGTGAGGTCCGGTCAGGGGATGCCGGGGAGGGGCCAGCGGCGTCCGTCGGCGGTGTCGACGAGGGCGGCGCGGTCGCAGCGGATCGTCAGGGGCAGCACGTCGGTGACGGCGGTGACGGCGAGCGGCAGCTGGGCGGCGGACAGGCCGGTCGCGACGGAGACGTGCGGCACCCAGTGGCCGGGCTCGTAGTGGCGGTGCAGGTCGGCACCGGTGGCGCGCAGGGCCGCGACGGCGCACTCCTGCCGGGCGGCGGTCGCGGAGGTCACCGAGCAGGCCAGGGCGGCGCGTCCGCGGGGGAAGGCCACGGTGCCCTGGACCGCGACCTCGACGGGTCCGGCGTCCGGCAGCGCGGTGAGAGTCGCGAGGACGGCGTCGAGATCCCACTCGCGCAGCACCGCGTACGACAGGTGGGGGACGTGCCGGCCGTGCGTGTGGGTGAGGAGGGTGGCGATGCCGCGCTGCTCGAGGCGCTCCCAGAGCCGGATGACCGTCCGCTCGGACGGCCGGTCGAGCAGGAGGCAGAGCGCGAGCGCCATGCCCCATTGTCACTGGGCACCTAGGGTGGGCGGATGGAGACACCGAGCGACCTCGACATCGTCGCCGCGCACCGGTACGTCTCGCTGACGACGTTCCGCCGCGACGGGACGCCGGTCGCGACGCCGGTGTGGATCGCGCGGGACGGCGGCGAGCTCGTCGTCGTCACCGTCGATCCGGCGGGCAAGCTCAAGCGACTGGCCCACACGGCGCGGGTCGAGCTGCGGCCGTGCGACATCCGCGGACGCGTCGCGCCCGGGGCGCCGGCGTACACGGGCACGGCACGCGTCGTCCGGACCCCGGAGGGCGTCGCGGCGGTCAAGCGGGCGATGGGCCGCAAGTACCCGCTGGCCCGGCTCGGCGACGCGATCGCCGCCGCGACGTCGTGGGCGGTCAAGCGGCAGCCGCGGGCCGGCATCCGCATCACGCTCGACTGACGCGCCCGCCCCGACGACGCGTCGGGTGGCTCCTCCACAGGCGCCGGGACGCGTCGGGGCGAACGTTGGACACCGGCGCTTGGGACTGCGGGAGGCGTCGCCTAGCGTGGTTTCATGACGCTCCAACCGGTGACGCGCGCACTCCAGCGCCGGCTCGGGACCATGCTGCGCGACAAGGTCGCCGGCCAGGACGCGCCGGCGCGGGCGCAGCGCATCTGGGGTGCGCAGGGCGAGCGGTGGTTCGGGCCGTCGGACCCGGTGTGGCGGGTGCACGCCGACGCGTCGATGTTCCCGGGTGGCCTCACGTCGCTGCTTCTGCAGATGCTGCACCCGCTCGCGATGGCGGGGGTCGCGGGGCACAGCGGTTACAAGAGCGACCCGTGGGGCCGGCTCCAGCGCACGAGCCACTACCTCGCGACGACGACGTTCGGCACGGTCGAGGACGCCGAGGAGGCCATCGCGGCAGTGCAGGCGATCCACGAGCGGGTCCGCGGGCGCGACGCGTCGGGTCGGTCCTACCGGGCCAGCGACCCCCACCTGCTGACGTGGGTCCATGTCGCGGAGGTCGACTCGTTCCTGCGGGCATACCAGGCCTTCTCGGCTGCCCCGCTGACTCCCGCCGAGGCCGACCTCTACGTGCGCCAGGCGGGTGTGCCGGCGGCCCGGTTGGGGGTGCCGACGCCGCCCGCGTCGGTCGCGGAGCTGCGCGCGGTGCTCGAGTCGTACCGGCCCGAGCTCGAGGCGTCGGACGCGGCGCGCGAGGCGGCGCGGTTCCTGCTGCTGTACCCGCCGCTGCCGCTGGTGGCCCGGCCCGGGTACGCGACCCTGGCGGCCGGCGGCGTGTCGCTGCTGCCGGGGTGGGCCCGACAGATGCTGGGGCTGCCGGTTCCGGACCCGGTCGCGTGGCTGGTCGGGCGGCCGCTCGGGTACCTCGGTGCGGCGACGGTGCGGTGGGGCATGGCCGGTCTCGGCGAGCGCCGTCCGTCCGACGCGCACGGCGGGACCGCTGCCTCAGCGTGACCGCGGCGCATCGTGGACCGCTCGGGCGCCGGGCACCGACTCAGCGACGCACCCGAGACCACCTCAGCGGCTGGCGCGAGCCAACGGGGTGCCGTCGAGGGCGTAACGGAAGGCGACCAGAGAGTCGAACACCTGCAGGACGCCGGCCTCCTGCAGCTCGCCGACGGAGAACCCTCCGGTGCGGACTCCGAGGGTCGGGATGCCGAGCTTGGCCGCCGCCTGCGCGTCGTAGATCGAGTCGCCGACCATGATGCCGCTGTCGCCGTTCACCTTGGCCAGTGCCGCCGACACGATGTCGGGCTCCGGCTTGCTGTTCTTCACGTCGTCCGAGGTCGTCCAGGCGTCGGCGAGGGACGTGCCGTCGATGAGGTCGAGGAACGCCTCGACGTGCTTCTTCTTGCCCGAGCTGGCGAGAACGAGCCGGAAGCCCCGCTCCTTGACGTCGGCCAGCAGCTCGCGGGCGCCCTCGAAGGCCTGCACCTCGCCGATGAGCTCGTCGAACTCCTCCGCCCATGCCTCACGCAGTGCGTCGCCGTGGGCCTCCTCGACCTCCTGGCCCCCGACCGCCGAGACGAACAGGTCCCCGCCCATCCCGATGCCGCGGTGGATGCGCCACATCGGCCGGGTGATCTCGAAGCGGCGCAGGGCCCGGAACCACGCAAGGGCATGCTGGTAGTTGGTGTCCACGAGGGTCCCGTCGACATCGAAGATTGCCGTGTCAGCCATGGCAGGTCCGTACCCAACCAGCAGGCCGAGAGCAGCGGCGACCGCGCTCGGCCAACGGATCCACAGCTCGGATGCGGCGAAGGGGCCCGTCCGGGACGGGCCCCTTCGCCTGTCGGAGGTACGGGCTCAGAAGGCGCTGGTGCCGTTCGGCGTGCCGAGGCCGGTCGGGCCGTCCCAGCCGGCGCCCGAGGTGCACCACACCGCAGGGGTGCACGTGCCGTTGGTGCCGGTGGTGACGTCGTTCAGGCCCGAGGTGTGCGCCCAGGTGTACGAGGCCGGGTAGCCGGCGGTGTTGCCCGAGAGCGCGTAGACGCTGCCGATGATCGGGGCGGAGGCGCTCGTGCCGCCGTAGACCTGCCAGCCCCTGCGGCCCTGGTAGGACGTCGAGTCGTAGACGGAGACGCCGGTGTTGGGGTCGGCGACGGCCGAGACGTCGGCGTTGGCCTTGCCCGAGCACTGCGTCGCGGACGTCTGCCACGACGGCTTGGCGTTCTTCGTCGAGCAGCCGCTGCCCGCGCCGCTCCATGCCTTCTCCGTCCAGCCGCGCGCCGTGCCCGCCGCGCGGGTCAGGCTCGTGCCACCGACGGCGACGACGCTGTCGAAGGAGGCCGGCGACTCGATGCCGTAGCCGTTGTCACCGGTCGAGGCCGTGATGGCGATGCCCGGGTGGTCGTAGGCCGCGATCGGCGAGGAGTCGGAGCCGCCGTAGCTGTTGCTGATGGCCGAGACCCCTTGTGTCGCTGCGTAGTTCACTGCGGCGCCGAGGTTGGTGAACGAGGCCGAGCTGGCCTCGACGAGCAGGATCCTGCAGTCGGGGCACGATGCCGAGACCATGTCGAGGTCGAGGCTGATCTCGGTGGCCCAGCCGGCGTCGGTCCGCGGGTAGCTCGTGCCGCCGGTCTGGTTGACCTTCTTGAAGCAGCCGTTGGCCGTTGTGCAGGCCGGCAGGCCGAACTGCGAACGGTACGTGGCGAGGTCCGCCTCTGCGGTCGGGTCGTCGTAGGCGTCGACGATGGCCACGGTGCGGCCACCGCTGGACAGGCCGGTCAGGCCGTAGGCCGACTGGATGTCGGCCGGGCCGTACCCGCTCGGCGTTGCGGTCACCTGGGGCTTGCCCGTCGCGTCGACGACGACCATGGCGTGGCACCCGGCGGTTCCGGGCACGGGCACCGCGCAGACGTGCGCGGCACGGTGCGTGGACGCGGTCGAAGCGGCGGTCGGTTGGGCCATCGCCGAGGTCGCGCCGACCGTGAGCATCAGGGCGCCGGCGACGGCAGCAAGAGACAGAGCCGAGCGTTTCACAGGGTCCTCCAGGGTGGGGTGTGTGGACGCCCGGCGCAGCGTCGATGGGGGTCGGCGGCGCGATCGTCGAGGCCTCCCAACCTGACTGGCGCCGCGTCCCGGACGCTACGCCCCGTCAGGTAAAGCGTTGGCCAACATTTGGGAAGACTTCTGCCACACAGCCGAATTGACGAAGGGTGTTGTTGCGCGCCCCCGTGACGGCAACACATGCTCCTGTACGCGACGCTTCGTGCCGCCGCCGTCGACCCCCACTCATCGTGGTCCGGCTGGTGAGGCGTCGAGGCTGTGGATGACGGGGGGCGGGGTGTTCGGGATGTCCCTAGCCTCGAGGCATGTCCTACGCGATCGACACCGACGGGGCGGGTGGGGCCGGTGACACGCTGGCCCTCACCGCCACCACGTTGAAGGACTGCGCCGAGGCGTTCGCCTACACCGCAGGGGTGCTGCAGCGAGGGGTGGGTGACGACGACCCGGTCCTCGCGGCGGCCGCGAAGGAGTTCGCCGGCGCCCAGACCATGTCCCTGCACACCGCGTCGGGCGGGTTCGCCGCCCTCGGCCGCAAGGTGTCCTGGGTGGGCCTCACCGGCAGGGAGACCGAGCTCGAGGTGGCCCAGGCGTTGGGCCTCACGGGCAGGCCGGCACCGACCGGCTCTGCGGGACAGACACTCTGATGCGGCCGACTCCGCAAGGGCCGCACGGCCCGATGACCGTCCCCAACGGCGACCCGGCGTCGCTGCGTGCGGCGGCACGCCGTCTGGGCAGGGTGGCCGAGACCGGGCTGCAGACGCCCGGCGTGCGCGGCCGATCGGCGTCGATCATCGCGGCGGTGTGGCGGGGCGACGCCGCCACCGCGGCCCAGCGTGAGGCCGACGTGCTCGCGGAGCGCACCCGGCTGCTGCTCGAGCGGGTCGGTGGCGCCGGCGTCGAGCTGCTCGCCCTCGCTGCCGCCTTGGAGGAGGCGCAGACCGTCGCGCGGCGCTCGATCGCCGAGCAGGATGCTGCCCAACGCGACTACGAGCGGATCCTCGCGACGACCTTCCCGATGCTCGACCCGGTGGCGGAGGCGGAACGTCAGCGCACCTTCACGGACGAGCGCGACCGACGCCAGCGCCTGGCCCGGTCGCGGTACGAGGCGGCCCTGACGCAGCTGGGCCTGAAGCGTCGGGCGCTGACGCGTCGGCTGCTGTCCCTGGCCGCCACTCCCCTGCGTGGCAGCACCGAGGTCACCCTCCCTGGGCCGAACACCGCCCAGGGCGTTCTGCACGACCTCCTCGGCGACCTCCCCCTGACGAGGACCGAGCTCGTGCCGCCCGAGTGCAAGACGGTGGCCGTCGATGTCTATGACGACGTCGACACCGGCCTGCCCGAGTGGTCGCTCGAGCAGAAGCTGACCGATGCCGGGATCATCCCCGGGCCGAGCGTCATCGACAAGATCGCCTGGGGCTCCGGCGCCGCGCTGACCGCGACGCAGTACGGCCTGACGGGCGCCCTGCACCCGAGCGGCATGGTCTCCCGGGCGGCGGAGAACCCTGCCGTCCGGCGCACCGTCGACACGCTGACGAAGGCCGACAAGGTGGCCGGCTGGGCCGGGATCGGTCTCACCGGCGTGACGACGACGGCCAGCCAGCTCGACTCTGACTCGAGGAAGTACTCGAACATGCCGACGTGGAAGCTCTTCTCCCGCGGACTCGTCCAGGGCGGCCTCGCCGGCGTCGGCGGAGCGGCGGCAGGAGCTGCGTGCTCGAAAGTACCGCTCCTCGGCCCGGTTCTGGCACCCGCGTGTGGCGCAGCCGGCACGGCCGCCGGGCAGCAGGCCGGTCGGTGGGTCAACACGCGGGTGGGCTTGGCACCGACGCGGCAAGACACGAAGCACACCGTCACCGTGCCGCTCCAGGCGGTGTGGAACTGATGGAGTCGTGGCCCCCGTGGGTGCTCGTACTGGTGATCGACGGCTTCCTCCCCATCAGCTACCTCAGCATCTCGCAGCCCAAGCGCATGTACCGCGGGCGGTTCAGGTACGCGCACCTGCCCGACCGCGGGTACGTCGCGGGATTGGGCCTCGGCTTCGGTTTCACGCCGGTGGGCCTGTGGATCAGCGCCGGAGGCACGAACGGAGGGATCGTGGACAAGATCGTGCTCCTGTGGCTGTTGGTGTGCATGGCTTGGGCCGGCATGGGGCAGTTCGCCGCCGTCCCGATCCCCAAGTGGTTCGTCCCTCCGGCCTTCAAGAACGAGACCGAGCACGTCTACCCTCGACGCGTCTTCGGGCTGCGGAAGGTCGACCGGCTCTCCGATCGGCCCGACGCAGTCGCACAGGAGCTGCTCCCCTGGCCGTGAACGGCGGCACCGCACCGCACGTCAAGAGCGACGTGCAGCGCGGCTCGGCATGAAGCCGACTCACGCAGTGACGGTTGACGCTCGACGCGGCGGCAACGCTGACACGAGGGCGAGCAGGGCCATGACGGTTGCGAGATAGACGAGGCTGTGCTGGAAGGCGACACCGGTACCGGCAGTCGTCGCGGCGAAGTAGAGCAGGCCGACGAGGGCGACACCGATGCAGTTGCCGAGCTGCTGCACCGTCGACATCGTGCCGCTCACCATCGCGGCGTCCGCCGGTCTCGCCTGCGACATGACCGCGCCGATCTGCGCCGTGAGGCACACGCCCATACCGAACCCGGAGACCACGAGCCCGGGAGCCAGCCACAGCACCGAGCCGTGCGCCCCGGCGTCGGCCACGCCGACCCACGTCAGCACGTGCCCGAGGAGGAACACGAGCGCGGACGCGGGCCCGACGCGTCGGCCCCAGCGGGCGAGCAGCGACGCCGCCTTCGACGTCCCGGCTAGGTACGGCAGGGCGACGAGGCCGAACAGCGCACCCGAGGCCAGGGCTCCGAGGCCACGGTCGGCCTGCAGGTAGAGGGCGAGCACCATGAAGTACGACGCCATCCCGAGGAAGAGCAAGAACTGGCGCGCCAGGCCGTGTCGCAGGGCGGGCGACGCAGTGAGCGCGACGCGAAGGAGCGGGTCGGCGCCGCGTCGGTGAAGCGTCCTTGATCGGGCGACGAGCGGGACCGTGAGGACCACGCCGACGGCGAGGCTGACCCACGTCCACAGCGGCCAGCCGTGGCTCTGGCCCTCCATGAGCGGCAGGAGCACCGCGACGAGAACCGTTGTGGCAAGGGCCAGCTCGACGATGTTGAGGCGCACGACGCGGTTCGGGCGCACGTCGGGCAGGGCGCGTCGGACCAGTGCGAGGGTGACGACGCCGACGGGCACGTTGACGAGGAAGATCGAGCGCCAGCCGAGGCCGAAGACGTCGAACTGGATGAGGAGACCGCCGATGAGCTGGCCCGACACGGCGGCCAGGCCCATCGCGGTGGAGTAGGCGGCCAGGGCGCGGCGGTAGGCGGCGCCGGAGTAGGTGTCGCCGATGAGGGCGAGGACCATCGGCGTCAGCATCGCGGCGGCGACGCCCTGCGCGAACCGGGCCGCGACGAGCACGTCCATGGTCGGGGCGAGACCGCACGCGGCGGACGTGAGGACGAACAGCGCGGTGCCGGCGGCGTACATGCGGCGGCGCCCCCACCGGTCGCCGAGGCGGGTGGCGGCGAGCAGCAGGGCACCGTAGGTGAGCCCGTAGCCGGCGACGACCCACTCGAGGGCGGTGGCGGTGGCGTGGAGGTCGCGCTCGATGGACGGGAGGGCGACGTTGACGATGAAGAAGTCGAGGACGTTGAGGAAGATGCCCGCGAGCAGCACGAACAGCGGCAGGCGGCTCGGAGCGTCGGGTGCGGATGTCGCGGGAGCGTCGGGGGTGGTGGTGGGGTCGGGGGTGGCGGTGGCCTCGGGGACGCGTCGGGTGGCGGCTGGCGCTGGGCGCTTGGTGGCGCTGGAGCGGGTCGGTGTCTGTGTCATGACTCCGTTCTCCGGTCTCCGGCAGGGGGAGAGTCAAGCGCTGCACCGGAATTCGTCGCGGCCGGTGTCGGCGGCTTGATTTTCCCCCTGTGGGAGAGTCGAGCCTGTGTCCATGAGCACGCGACTGAGCATCGGCGACTTCTCCCGGATGACGTTTCTCAGCGTCAAGACGCTGCGGCACTACCACGAGGTCGGGCTGCTCGCGCCGGCCGAGATCGACGCGCACTCCGGGTACCGCTACTACACGCCCGACCAGGTCGGCGCGGCCCAGCTGATCCGACGCCTGCGCGACCTCGACCTGCCGGTGCCGCAGGTGCGTGCGGTCCTCGCGGCCCCGACGCCGGAGGCGCGCGACGCGGTCATCGCCGAGCACCTGGACCGGATGACGCGCCAGCTCGAGCAGACCCAGGCGACGGTGGAGTCGCTGCGGCGGCTGCTCGTCGGTGGCGGGCCGTCGCTCGAGGTGACGGTGGTCGACGAGCCGATGGTGTGGGCGTTCGTGATGCGTGGGGTGGTCGGCGGTGACGAGGCGCCGGCGTGGTGGGTGCAGACGTTCACCGACCTGCACGCGCGGCTGCGGTCGGCCGGGGTGGAGCGGACCGGACCGGACGGGACGCTGTTCCCGACGGAGTTCTTCACCGAGGGCGCGGCCGAGCTGACGTGCTACGTGCCGGTGCCAGAAGGGACGCCGGGAGCCGAGCAGGTGCCGGGCGGCCGGCTCGCGACCACGACCCACGACGGCCCGTTCATCGACCTCGACACCGCCTACGGCGTCCTGGGCACGACCGTCGTCGAGAAGGCGATCGCGAGCGACGGCCCCGTGCGCGAGCGCTACCTGCCCCGAGGCGACGAGGACGACCTCCTCGACCACCGGACCGTCGTCTGCTGGCCCGTTGCTCCGCTCCCCGCCTGACAGCGCGTTCGAGGCGCGACTTTCGGGGGAGCGGGGCCGCCGACCAGCGTCAGTTGTCGGTGTACTTCTTGATCGTGGCGGTGATGAAGGAGTCAGCCGCCACCTTGCTACCCGGCTTGAGGTCCTGGGCGAGGACCACCCAGTTCGCGTCGAGGACGGGGATCCGGTTGGCGCCGGTCGCGTCGTTGGCCGGGGCCACGTGCAGTCCGGCTGCGCGCCAAGCGTCCTGCGCGTCCTGGTAGTTCATGCCCACGCCGTTGGGAACCGTGACTTTGCTCGGCGACTTGGCCTGCGAGTCGACCACGGCTGCAGTGGTCTCCGGCGTGTCGGCGGGAACGGGGGCTTCAACCGTCTCGGTGACCGTCTGGGCCGGAGCCGCGACGGTCTGCGTGACCACGACGGTCGACGCGGCCGGGGTCGGCGAGGCGCTGCCGCCGCAGCTCGCGAGTGCCCCGACGGCCACCGTCATCGCAGCGGCAGCCAGCCAGCCGCTACGGGCGTGCTTGCGGTTCGGGAAGGGACGCTCCGCGCGGTCCGAGGTGGGATGCGCCGGCTGGATGGCGGCGTCGGTAGTGCGGGTGGTGTGAGTGCTCATGTCTCTCTTTCTTGGGGTTCGGCGGACTCATCCTCGGCTGCAGGACGGTCACAGGCGGCAGATTGCGCATTCCGTGACATTCGCCACGACTGGGGTGGGTGCCGCGCCCCCTCACTGCGTGGCACCCACCCGTCGGTCCGGCTCGGGAGCGTCAGCCGAGCCGGACCGTGACCCCGCCCGAGAACGGGGAGTCGTGCAGCTCGATCGACGCGGGCTTGGCGTCCTTCGGCATGTCGAAGACGAGCGTCCCCTTGACGGTGTTGCCGGGGTTGATCTCGTTGAGGAAGACCTTGTTGTCCTCGAGGTAGATGCCGGCCGTGGTGTCGGTGGAGAACTCGCGGCCCTTGGCGTCCTTGACCTTCTGCGACGAGTCGGCGAGCAGCTGCGCCTTGTCACCGATGTTGGTCACGGTGACGTCGACGAGCACGTACTGTCCCTGCGCCTTCTGGTTCGCGTACTGGCTGCCGACGCTCTTGACGCCCTTCTTCACGTTCGTGACGGTGAACTCGAACTGGCCGTCGCGGACCTTCTGGCCCACCTTCGCGCCGGCCGGCGCCTGCTCCCCCGAGTCGCCGCCGGACGCGTCGGTCGACGCCTGGTCGGAGGCCGGTTCGGCGCGGGGCTGCCGGCGTCAGTCAAGACGATCCGCCGATTGAACGTGACCGCGGCATGACGCGCAGGTGGCCTGCGTTGAGTCGCCGCGCGCCCTTGTTGACGAGAACCCGGAGAAATCGCCGCGCGCGCACTTGCACTGTCATTGCCCACGTGGAACATTGCTCCTAGCGGACTGACCCACCCTCGACGGTGGTTTAGGCCCGCGCTCACCCCCCGTGCTTCGGCGCGGGGGGTTTTACGTTGGCCAGACGACAACGCCCGGTTCGGCCATGCGCGCGAGGACACCCGTTGCGAGTTTGTTTGCGTCCGCAAAACGCGCATCCCCCAATTCGCCCCACATGGTCGGGGGGCAAACGGTGGCACGCTTAGGGTTGGGTGGGAAGACCGTTCGGAACGCGGCGTACGCGCTCAGATCTGCCAATTGGATGAAGAAGGACTGGCTGCTGTTCCGGGGCACCGGGTCGTCAAGTATGAGTCGTGCCGGGAGGCTTAGACGGCCAACGCCGAAGGCGCTCCCCGGCGTATTCGCACGCCGCGCCTTTCGGGCCAGCCCCCTGATCGCGAGACTGTCTCCCTCGTCATGGACCACCATTATGGGTTCACCCGATTTGGTGCTCATCCGCTCCAGTCGCTGGAGGAGGAAGCCCCATGCGATGTCACGGGGGTTTCGCCAAACTTGGATCTTTGTCTTGTCGATGACGACGGCGAAGACCTGAAGTCCCAGTTTCGGGGCGAGCCTCATGTGCATTCTGTAGATGTCATGCCGGATGCCCTCGCCGAACCCGTAACGCTTGAGGTCCCCGCCGCCGCGCAGCAGGTAGTTCGCCTTGATTTCGTCGCGCAGAAGGATGCCGAATCGGTCGCGCACGAAGCGGCGGAACTGCAGAAGGTTGTCGAAAATGTCTGGCCATGCGGTGTCCCGGACGAGTACGCACCCGAGCGTGTACGTGTTTGATCCGTTGGTCTGGCCGGAGTCTCCCGACTCGTCGATGTAGGCGAGTAACACACACGAGATAGTGCAGCATCTTCGTCCGGTTCGCACGCGACGCAACTGACCGGATCGGCGCGATACTGCTTTGTGCGGTGTCAGTCGGAGAAGCGTCCCAACGTCCATCCTGCCAGCGAGGTGAACGTCGTTCAATGCGTTCAACAAACCCGCGGCCATGCCGATTCGCTTGACCGGGGGTCCTCGCACCTGCGCGCGCCTGAGGGGCCACCCCACCCCTCCATGCGACGATTCGGTCCATGTGCAGTGTCCTGCGGTGCGACGCGGCGGTGGTCGGCGATCTGCGGCTGACGCCTGATGCCGATGGCTACCCACCCTTGCGCGCTAGTCTCTGCATCGAGCATCAGGAGGCCATCCGCACGGGAGAACGGTGGCGGCTGGACATGGACAGCAACGCCATCCTCATGGGCAAGGACATCGAGGCCGCTGGCGCGCTGCTTGCGGTCGGGTTCGAGGGATTCTCGCGGGACCTGGGCACGATCGCTGCTGGTGCTGGATCGCTGCTCCGCGCGGAGTTCACAGGTGACGATGGCGGGCCCATCAGGGTCATGCTGGATCGCGAGTTGCTGCGCAAGGTGGTCCAGTACGCCGAGGTGCACCTAGAGGACTAGATGTACTGACCGGGCACGTTGGTTGAGGGAATGCGACTTCGCGCTGTGAGCTGCTGACAGGGGAGGGCCTCCCGCGGT
>NZ_JBPGXG010000135.1:0-11978 GCF_056755255.1 Monashia sp. HAY1-5C
GCTGGAGGATCGCCTGCCACAGCTTCTCGAGCTCGTCCTGGGTCGGGGTGCCGAAGCCGGCGGGCATGAGGCCGTGGTCGAGCGCGAAGACGACGACGGGGGCGAGCTGCTCGCGCGCCTCGGTCAGCGAGCGCTGGGCCGCCCCGAGGTCGTCGCGGAGCCGCTCGCCGGCCGACAGGAGCGAGCGCAGCGCCACGGAGCGCTCGAACTCCCGCCGGCGCGTCTCGACGCGGGTCGCCGACGCCGCGTCGACGCCCCGTCGGGCCGCGGCCAGCTCGGCCGCCAGGGCGCGCAGGGCGTTCTCGGCGTCGGGCGAGCTCATGGCGCGGTAGGCCTCGGCGGCGCCGTCGAGGTGCTCGCCGACGACGTCGGCGTACCCGAGGTCGTTGCCCACGTAGGCGCGCATCGCCGTCGTCGAGGACTCGAGGAGGCCCTCGAACCGGTTGATCCGGTCGTGCAGGAACGGTTGCATGTCACTCGAACTCCACGATCGTCGACGTCGCGCCCGACTCGTCGGTGACCGAGCGCAGGTAGAACGCCTCCTCGAGCAGCTCTGCCGACACGGTGAAGACGCTCGAGTCGGTGCTGCCGTTCTTGACGACGTTCGTCTCCGGGTTGATGAGGAGGTTGTCGATCTGGGTCTTGTCGATGACGGTGCGGGACCGGACCAGCTCGAGCACCTCCTGTCCGGTCTCGGCGAGCAGCTGCTCGCGCGGGTCGGTGGCCAGGGCGTCG
Source organism: Monashia sp. HAY1-5C (assembly GCF_056755255.1). Lineage (NCBI taxonomy): Bacteria > Bacillati > Actinomycetota > Actinomycetes > Micrococcales > Intrasporangiaceae > Intrasporangium > Monashia sp. HAY1-5C. The sequence goes on from NZ_JBPGXG010000135.1 coordinate 736, forward strand.
GTGCTGCCGAGGCCACCCGGCGTCGACTCGGCGTCGATCGCCGCCCAGAAGATGCGGCTCCACATGACGGCGACGATGGTGTCGGGACGCAGCGGGTCCGGGTTGGCCACGAGCTGCTCGTGGAACTCGACCGCGAGCGCCTTGACGTCGCCGAGCCCCCGCCCTGCCTCCCGGTCCACCGGGACGGGCTGGGGCGGCAGGAGGATCGGGATGTCGAGCTTGTCGGGCATCACCGGCCCGACCTTGCCGGGGAAGCCCGGGAGCGGCGGGCTGACCAGCCGCGCCCGGGCCTCCGCGGCCCGCTGCTGCATCGCCGCGACGAAGTCCTCGAGGGTCATGTCGAAGCGGAGCGTCTGCGTGAACCGCGCACCCGAGATGAGCACGGGGATCGTCAGGTCCATCTTCGGCACCTTGAACCGGGGCACCGCGAAGTGACGCATCACCTCGTCGGCCGCGTACCTCTCGGCCACCACCCTCGAGTAGTGGTCGGCCATCTCGCGGGCCCTGATCATCTCGAGCAGGATGTACCCGGTGTAGTCGCCCAGCGTGACCTCGGCCACGGACCTGCCTCCTGTCGTGTCGTCTCGTCGAACCAGCAGCGTGTAGTGCGTTGTGTTGCGTTGTCGTGCAAGGGATCTCGCGGTCAGGCCGCGAGCATCCCGAGGACCTTCTCGAGGCCGGCCGGCATCTCGTCCTGGACCGCCTTGACGTTGACGTTGAGGGCGTACTCCTTCTTGACCTCGACGTTCGTGGCCGTCTTGCGCTGGTAGGACGCGGACACCTTGAAGCTGACCGGGCCCCAGCCGCCCTTGACCTCCGCGTTGACGCCCAGGTCGTCGGACGTGCTCGAGCTCTCGACGGAGTTGAGCTTGACGTTGAAGTCGACGACGACCTGCTCGATCCGCAGCGAGGGGATCGGCAGCATCGCGAGGAGCGGCACGCGCAGGGCCACGTCCTTGGACACCTCGTGCCCCTCGGAGTCGACGTCCTTGCGCGTGTGGGTGAAGTCGACCATGACGAGCTCGCGCTTGCCGGCGCCGTCGTCGCTGAACCCGACCTTGTTGATGAAGTCGATCGTCGCGAGCGACGAGGCGACCTGCGCGTCGACGGCGGCCTGGAGCGGCCCGCCGATCATCTTGCGGAAGTCGATGTTGTTCAGCTCGCTCGTGAAGCTGGTCGACGGTGCGCGGTCGAGGCCGCGGTCGCCCGCGAGCGCCCGCTCGGCGATGTCGGACGCCGTCCGCGTCGCGAGCGCGGCGCCCTCGGCGGCCGCGTCCTGCTGCGTGGCGACGTCGGTGCTGGGCCGGCGCTTGGCGCCCTGCCCGGAGGTGGACCTCTGGTCGGCCATCTCGGTTTCCTTTCGTAGGACTCCCCTGGGAGATCGTGGACGGGCCACGTCATCGCGGCCGCGCGGCGGGGCAGGACCGTCGGGGTCTCGCTCCGTCCGGGGACAAAGAGGAGCGAACCGGACGCGTGATACATGCAGCCGACCGGAAGTTCGACGGGAAGCTCGACGGCGAGCCCGACGGCAGACGACGCGACGAGCCGGGGCCGACCGCGAGCTCAGGCGAGGGGTGCGAGCGGGGTCAGCAGCTGGCGCCCGGCGAGGCCGACCGTCCGCGAGAGCGTCGCGAGGTAGTCGCCGCACAGCGGCTCGACGCCCTGCAGGGACCACAGCACGCCGGCGTTGGTCCACGCGGCGTCGCGGGCCCGGGCGATGCTCCACGTGCCGACGAGGTCGGCGACGGGACCGGCGACGCGCTGGTCCACCTCGAGCGCGAGGCCGTCGAGGAACGAGCGGCGCACCTCGTCCTGCACCTGTGCCAGCAGCAGCGTGACGCGTTGGTAGTCCTCCTCGAGCCCCGGGCTGTCCGGCCGCAGGCCGAGCTGGCGGCAGGTGCGCACGACGGCGACGGGCAGGTCGTGGTTGATGTGGGCGTTCATGCCAGCCACCGCGAACTGGATGGCGAGCACGTCACGTCGCGTGCGGGCCTCGAAGAGGGGGCGCCACGCCTCGGTCGGGGTCGGGGCGACCACGGCGTCGAGCCAGAGCCCGGCGAAGACGAGGTCGAGGCGCGTCATCGTGGCGGCGTCCCGGAACCACCCTTCGGAGAGCCGGTCACGGACGAGCTCGGTGACGCGCAGGTACATGCCGCTGAAGGCCCGGACCCCGTCGCCGGCGGGCAGCGCGGAGTCCACCTCGCGCATCCGGGCCACGAGGGCGTCGACGGTGGCGAGCTGGCCGGGTGGCACCGGCTCGAGCGGTGGCGTTCCGGGGCGGTCCGGGTGGCCGGGGCGCAGCCGGGCGCGCACGGCGCCGAGCACGTCAGACAACCAGCCCATACCGGGACCGTAGACCCGACAGGGGCCCCACGCGGGCGAACCGCAGACCAACCCGGGGGCGCCCCGCGGGCGCTCAGCGGTAGTGCTCCTCGTCGACCGTGGCGAGGCGGGAGGGCTGCAGCTGCCCGGCGAGGCCGTAGAACCGCTGGAAGCTCATGACGAGCGGGCGCCACCTGTCGGGGTCGATGCGGTTGGCGTGACCGTCCGCGCGGATCGAGGGGTGCACGTGGACGCGGACCACCTGGGCCACGACGAGCGCGTGGTCGGTCTCGTGGACCGACTCGACGCAGGCCTCCAGCGCCACCGGGCACTCGGCCGCGTAGGGCGCCGTCACGACGTCCGATGCGACCGGGGTCAGCCCCGCGAGGCCGAACTTGTCACGGTGGTGGCGGTAGCCGGCCGCCTGCTTCCACGCCGAGAGCCGCTCGGCCCCCGTCGTCAGGGCCAGCCGGTCGACGGCGTCGACCTGGTGCTGGCTCGGCAGGTTCACGACGAGCTCGCGCGTGCGCCGCAGGTTGGCCAAGGTGTGCGAGGCGAGGCCGAGCCCGAGCGTCGCCGTGTGGCCGAGCCAGAAGGCTGAGGAGAACGGCGCGAGGTTGGCGCTGCCGTCCTGGTTCGTCGTCGACACGAGGACGACGGGCGTGCCGAGGTAGAGGATCGCGGGGTCGATGGTGACGTGGCTGCTCACACCCGGTGGACGCGTCTGCGCACCGGAGTGTGAGGTGCGGCCCTGGGTCAGCGCGCGTGGAAGGCCTCGATCCGGTCGATCGCCTCGCCGACCGCGGTGCTGCCGGCGGCGAAGCTGAGGCGCACCGAGTGCTCGCCGGCCCGGTCGTCGAAGTCGACTCCGGGCGTGACGGCGACGCCGGCCTGCTCGAGCAGCGCCGACGCGTAGGCACGCGAGCCACCCCAGCGCTCGAGCTGCGGTCCGAGGTCGGCCCAGTAGTAGAAGGCGCCGTCAGACGGCGCCGACCCACCCCAACCGAGGCGAGCGGCGTTGTCCAGCAACAGCTTCCGGGTGCGGGCGAACTCGGCCACCGCCTCGTCGCACTCCGCGTAGGACTCCTCCGCGAACGCGGACACGGCCGCGTACTGGGCCGGCGCCGGCGGGCACAGGGCGACGTTGCCCGCAAGCGCGTCGACGGTGCGGACGAGGTCGCCGGGCAGGAGCAGCCAACCGAGCCGCCACCCGGTCATGCCCCAGTACTTGCTGAAGGAGGAGACGACGACCGCCGAGTCGCCGAGCTCCCACGCGCACACCCCGCGCGGGTCGGCGGCCCCGGGCTCGGGGTAGGTGACGCCGTGGTAGATCTCGTCGCTGACGAGCCGGACGCCGTTCGTGGCACACCACGCCGAGACGGCCGCGAGCTCGGCGCGGTCGACCATCGTGCCCGTCGGGTTGGCCGGTGAGGCGAGGATGAGCCCGGCGAGCGGGCCCCGGGCCTGCGCCGCCTCGAGGAGCTGCGGCGTCGGCTGGAAGCGGGTGTCGGGGCCGCAGTCGATCTCGACGACCTCGCAGCCGAGGGCCCGCAGGATGTTGCGGTAGGCCGGGTAGCCCGGCCGCGCCAGCGCGACGCGGTCTCCGGCCTCGAAGGCGGCGAGGAAGGCGAGGACGAAGCCGCCGGACGAGCCGGTCGTCACCGCGACCCGGGCCGGGTCGACCTCGACCCCGTACCAGCGGCCGTAGTGTGCGGCGATCTCGGCGCGCAGCTCGTGGGTGCCGAGGGCCGACGTGTACGTCAACGCCCGCCCGGACGCGTGGAGGCGCGCGGCCGCCTCGGACACGAGGGAGGGCGCCCCACCCGAGGGCTCCCCCGCGCAGAGCGAGACGACGTCCCGACCCTGCGCGCGCAGCACCGCCACCCGGTCGAGCACGTCCATGACCTCGAACGGGGCCACCTGCGAGCGTCGAGACGGACCGGGCCGGCGGGGTGCGCTGTTCACCCCGCCAGTCTCCCCGACGCCCGGCCGGGTCCTCCGGCGGCCCGGGGCCGGACGGTCACGGCCCGTTGACGACGCGGCTAGGGTCGAGGCCATGACGCTCGCCTACCACGCAGACTCCTCGACGCTCGACGAGAAGGAGGTGCTGACGTGGGAGGGCTTCGGCCGGGCCTGCCGCGAGCTCGGTGAGCTCGTCGCGTCGTCGAGCTTCCGCCCGGAGATCCTCGTGGCCGTCGCGCGTGGCGGCCTGCTGCCCGGTGGCGGCCTCGCCTACGCCCTCGGCCTCAAGCTGACCGACGCCATCAACGTCGAGTTCTACACGGACGTCGACCAGACGCTGCCCGACCCGGTCCTGCTCGCCCCGCACCTCGACACCGAGAGCCTGACGGGCCGGCGCATCCTCGTCGTCGACGACGTCGCCGACTCCGGCCGCACCCTCACCCTCGTCATGGACCTGCTGCGCCGGCACGGTGCCGAGGCGCGCAGCGCGGTGCTCTACGGCAAGCCGCGCTCCGAGGTGACGCCCGACTACGTGTGGCGCGTCACCGACCGGTGGGTCGTCTTCCCCTGGTCCGCCCAGCCGCCGGTGCAGGGGGCGCAGGTCACGGCGCCTCGAGACGACGCCTGAGCCGTTCGAGGTCCTTCGTCATCGCCGAGCGCATCGCGGCGCTCATCGGGCGGGCGCCGACCGCCGCGAAACCCGACGGCCGGCCGACGTTGCGCAACGTCATCCGCGTCGCGCCGTCGCCGGCGGCCTCCCAGGCGTAGACCGTCCGCATGGGGAACGGCCTGCCGTCCGTCTGCATGACCAGCCGCCCACCCGGCTCGAGCTCGACGACCTCGTACGTGTAGGCGATGCGGCGGCCGAGGAAGCGCGCGACCAAGTCCAGCCGGCTGCCGACGCGGACCGGCGGCCCCGTGCGCCACCGCACCGAGGAGATGTTCGCGTACCACTCCGGCGCGTTCGACGGGTCGCCCGCGTACGCGGCCACCTCCTCGACGGGACGGGCGATGACCGTCTCGACCTCGACGTCCACCGATGCCACGGCTCCTCCTCCCGATCCGTCCGCGCGGACCCATCCATCATCCCCCGGTCCCGGGAGCAGGTGGGAGATCGCTGGAAGCGCAGGGAGCCGGCCGCGACGTAGTGTGCAGGACATGGACCTCGGACTGCACCTCGCCAGCTTCACGTGGAGCGGCGGCCCCGGCACCTTCGTCGACGACCTCGTCCGCACCGCCCGCACCGCCGAGGACGTCGGTTTCACCAAGCTCTCGGTGATGGACCACGTCTGGCAGATCGGTCCCGTCGGCCCCAAGGAGCAGGAGATGCTCGAGGCGTACACCGCCCTCGGCTTCCTTGCCGGCGTCACCGAGCGCATCGAGCTGCTCGCGTGGGTCACCGCGGCCGTCTACCGCGAGCCGGGCCTGCTCGCCAAGGAGGTGACGACCCTCGACGTGCTGTCGAAGGGACGCGCCTGGCTCGGCATCGGCGCCGCCTGGAACGAGGAGGAGTGCGTCGGCCTCGGCCTGCCGTTCCCCTCGACCGCCGAGCGGTTCGAGCGCCTCGAGGAGACGCTCCGGATCTGCCTGCAGATGTGGAGCGACAGCGAGGAGCCGTTCGAGGGCAAGCACTACCGCCTCGGCCGCACCCTCAACTCGCCGCAGTCGGTGCAGCGCCCGCACCCGCCGATCATGATCGGCGGAGGCGGGGAGAGGAAGACGCTGCGGATGGTGGCGCAGTACGCCCAGGCCTGCAACCTGTTCGACTCCCCGGACCTGTCGCACAAGCTCGACGTGCTCCGCGAGCACTGCGAGCGCCTCGGGCGCGACTACGACGAGATCACCAAGACGGTCATGGGACCGCTCGACCCCGGGCCGGACGGCGAGAACGTCGACGCGATCCTCGAGCACCTGCGCGACCTCGCCGGCCTCGGCGTGCAACACCTGCACCTGCGGGTGCTCGACGGCTCGCGCACCGACTGGCTCGAGCTCATCGGGGACCGGATCATCCCGGAGGCCAAGCGGTTCTGACGCCGCCAGCGGGAAAGGGGGCTGCATGCCGACGCCGCAAGCGGACCGTCTGCGCGTCATGACGATGAACGCCTACGGGCCGGACAACCCCGACTGGAGCCGTCGGCACCGGCTCCTCGGTGAGACCGTCCGCGACCTCGCCCCGGACGTAATCGCCCTGCAGGAGGTCCCGCTCGACATCGACGCCGACCTCGGCCACATCCTCGGGCGCGGCTACCACCTGACGCACTTCTCCCGGACCGGTGGCGGGGTGGCCGGGACGCTGGCGACCCGCTGGCCGCACCGGTTCGTCGCCGAGATCGACCTGCACGTCAGCGAACGCGCCCGCGCCACGCTCCCGTGGTGCGCAGCCGCGATCATCGAGGTGGACACGCCCGTGGGGACGGTCGTCGTCGCCCACCACAAGCCGAGCTGGCCCTTCCCGTTCGAGGACGAGCGCGAGCGGCAGGCCGTCCTCGTGGCCCGAGCCCTGGAGGAGCACATCGGGTCCCGGGACGTCCACGCCGTCGTGCTCGGGGACTTCGACGCGACCCCCGACTCCGCCAGCGTGTCGTTCTGGCGCGGGCGGCGGGCGGTCGACGGTCTCAGCGTGTGCTACCAGGACGCCTGGGAGTACGCCCATCCCGACGAGCCCGGGTACACCTTCGACCTGGCCAACCCGCTGGTGCGCGACGGTGAGGTCGCGACCGCGGTGACGCGCAGGATCGACTACGTCCTCGTGCGCAGCGCCCTGCACGGGCCGACGCTGCGGGTGGCCCACTGTCAGCGCGTCCTCGACCGTCCGGTGGACGGGGTGTGGGCCAGCGACCACTTCGGCGTCCTCGCCGACCTCGTGCAGCCGGCCAACCCACCGGGGTTCCGGAGCGCCGGCCCCACCGGCTGAGCTCCACGCGTGCCCAGCACGGGAGGCCAGGCCCGGATCGCCGGATCCGGACCTGGCCTCGGCGCGGAAGGCTTCGCCCTACGGCTCCGCCAGCTCGCCGGTGTGACCGTTGCAGGCATCGCCCGGGGACAGCCCGATGGTGCGGAGGAAGGCGCGGTCGGCCTGCGGGATCTGGCCCCACGACTGGGTGTGGCCGGGCTCGTAGTTCGGGTCGCTCGGATCGAGGAAACGCTCCGGGTTCTGACCCGAGAAGGAGCAGATCGAGTTCGCGCGGTACTGCGCGATCGGGGTCGTCTTTCCGCTCCCCGTGGACTCGCCCGCGAAAGCAGTGCTCGTGCCCCCGACCGCCAGCCCGAAGGCGGCGAGAACGGCGACGGCACACGACTTCTTCATCATTGTTTCTCCGTTCTGAGGCCGCTCGTTCGGCGCGCCCCGTCCACAACCTAGGACGCGGGCTGGGAGTCCGATGAGAAATCCCGGCAAGACGAAAATGCGCATCGATGGCTTTTTCGGGTGAATTCATGAAAAGACGCCCGCAGAAAGTGCGGCATTTCCCAGGTGATTCTCGGAAACGACGAGACGGTTCTGCGAGACGGCCCTTTTCGGGCGGCTTTCTCGGCGGGCTCAGCTGAGGATGTCGGCCAGCCGGAAGCGTCGGTAGCCGAGCATCGTGAAGGCGACGGCCCACACGAGCGACCACAGGGCGCCGTGGATGACGGCGGTCCACTGCGGTTCGAGTGCCACGAGGTCCTGCCACGCCCGGCTGTAGTGGCCGGGGAAGGCGTTGCGCCACGGGTCGAGCGCGTCGATCTGGTCGAGGATGTTGAGGATGATCGTGAAGAGGACCGCCCCGCCGACCGCCGCCAGGGGCGCGTCGGAGCGGACGCCGATCCAGAAGGCGATCGCGGCCGTCGGCAGCAACGTCACGAAGACGTAGCCGAGCGCCAGCGCCAGGCGCGGCAGCAGCTGCCCCCACGTCAGCGACTCCCCCGTCGGGCTCGTCAGGGGCGCCCAGCCGTAGGCGAGGCCGCCGACGAGCAGCGACCAGCCGACGAGGAGCACGGCCGCCGCGGCGGTCGACCCGAGCCCGATGACGAGCTTGCTCGTGAGCAGCCGAGCGCGCCGGACCGGGGCGATGAGCAGGTACCGCAGCGTGGACCACGATGCCTCGGCCGGCACGGAGTCGCCGCAGAAGAGCGCGGCGACGAGGACGAGGAGCAGCTCGGAGGACGCGAAGAGCGTGAAGAGCGTGAAGTTGGCCGAGCCGTCCTGCGCGAGGTCGATGAAGCGGGGGGCGGTGCCCGGGCGTGGGGGGTCGCCGAACGCGAAAGCGGTCACGAGGACGAGCGGCAGGGCCAGCACGAGCGCGAAGGCGACCTTGGTGCGCCGCCGCCCCCACTGGCGTCCGAGCTCGGCCCGCCAGGACAGCGGGTCGTGGACGCGCCTGCCGGCCTCGACGCTCATCGGGCCCGCACCTGCCTCAGCCGGTCGACGAGCGACACCGACGCGTCGCCCGGGCCGGCGCCGTCGCTCGAGGCCGCCGACGAGATGACGCCGAGGAACACCTCCTCGAGGTGCCGCCGGCTGCTGACGCCGACGACCGGCACGCCCGCCTCGACGGCCGCCTGCACGACGGCGGCGCGGTCGAGCTCGGCGACGACGACGAGGCGCGTCGGGGTGTCGACGCGCACCTCGCCGACGCCGGGGGCGGACCGGAGCGCGGCGGCGAGGTCGTTCAGCCGTTGCGGCGGCACACCGTCCTCGAGGTCGACGAGCGTCGTGTCGTCGCTGTCGACGAGGTCGGCGACCAGGCCCTGGGTGACGACGCGACCGGCGTGCATGACGACGACGTGGGTGCACGTCAGCTCCACCTCGGCGAGCAGGTGGCTCGAGACGACGACGGTGCGGCCGGTGGCCGCGTAGCGGCGCAGGATGGGTCGCATCGCGGCGATCTGGGGCGGGTCCAGGCCGTTGGTCGGCTCGTCGAGCACGAGCAGCTCGGGCAGGCCGAGCATCGCCTGGGCGATGCCGAGCCGCTGCCTCATGCCGTGGCTGTAGGACCTGACCGGCCGGTCGACCGCACCACCGAGAGCGGCCACCTCGAGGGCCTCGGCGAGGTGGGCGTCCTCGGGCGGTCGGCCGGTGGCGCGCCAGTAGGCCTCGAGGTTCTGCCGACCGGTGAGATGAGGCAGGAAGCCCGGTCCCTCGATGAGCGCCCCGACGCGCCCGAGGACGTCGGACCCGGCCGTCACCGGCTCGCCGAGCACGTGGACGCTGCCGGCGTCGGAGGAGATGAGGCCCATGACCATGCGCATCGTCGTCGTCTTGCCGGCGCCGTTCGGACCGAGCAGGCCGACGACCTGGCCGCGCTCGGCCCGCCACGACACGTCGTCGACGGCGCGGTGGCCGTCCGGGTAGGTCTTGACGAGCCCCTCGACGACGAGCGGCACGTCGGCGAGGTCGGGGCGGGCCACGACGTGGGCGCGACGCCGTCGCCGCGCGAGCCAGCCGCCGAGGGCGGTGAGGAGCAGGACCGCGAGCACCGATGCCGCGGCCCGGGTCTCGGTGTCGACGCCGGTGCCGCCACCCCCGGCGGGAGTCCCCACGCCGACGGGGACGACGAGCCCGCCGTCGGCGCGCACGAGCAGGGTGGCGGGTGTCCGGTCGTTCGCGTACGTCGACTCGGTCGTCGTGAGCAGCACGCGCCACTGGCTGCCGGCCGGCATCGGGTAGGTGCCGGCGGGCAGCGACAGCGTCACCGGCGTCGGCCGGCCCGGCGTCACCGAGATGCGCAGGGGCGCGACGAGCGCTCGCGGCAGCGTCACCTGGCCGCCGCTCACCCGCCAGAGCGAGGCGAACAGCGTCACCGTCGGCCGGTCGGAGGTCACGGTGAGGCGCAGCGTCGGGGAGCCGACGACCGTCGTCCCGGTGGCCACCGGCTCGGTGTCGAGGGCCGCCGACTGCCCCGGCAGGGCGGCGATCCGGTACGTCGAGAGCGCGACGCCGAGCGCCGAGAGCCCCGGTACCGCGACGAGCGATGCCGGCTGGCCACCGGGCGGATGGCTCAGGGCCCCGGTCGTCGTGCGGAGCGGGAGCGTCGTCGTCGCGAGCCGCGACCCGGCCAGGCCCGGGTAGTGCGGCAGCGTGAGCAGCGGCGACGACTGGCCTCGCCGCGCCGCGGGGGTCGAGTACGTGAAAGATGCTGTGGGAGGGGCGGACCCGCGCGGCGCCTTGTCGCGCACCCAATGGTCGAGCCAGGCGTACGACGCGTCGGTCTCCTCGCGCTCGCGGCTGCTCGGGGCGTCGTGCCCGCCGTCGCTCCACCGCACCGCGTACGGGGTGCCCGCCGCGTCGAGGGCGGACGCGGTGGCATCGGCCTGGTCGAGGCCGAAGAGCGAGTCGGCCATGCCCTGCACGAGGAACGTCGGCGCCGTGACCTTCGGCATCGTCGGACGAGGGCTGTGCGCCCGGAGGAGGGCGAGCAGCGCCGCCGACGGCGCGCCCGACTCGGACGCCTGGACGAAGAGCCGGCAGATCGTCGGGTCGAAACGGCCGCACTCGGCGGAGGCGCCACCGGTCGCCCGCCCGCTCTGCGGGCCACCGCCGGCCCGGCGGGCGGCGAGGAAGAAGTTCGTCGCCCAGACCTGCTTGAACGGGCCCGGCTCCGCGACGGGCGCGCGGCCGGCGGCGGTCGTGGGCGGACGCGTCAGGGCCGACTGCGGGAAGAACGACTCGGCGAGGTCGTTCCACGTGAGGGCGGAGACGACCGCGTCGACGCGTGGGTCGGCACCGGCGAGCATGAGTGCGAGCGCCCCACCGTACGAGGTGCCCATGACGCCGGCGCGGGGGTCCCCCGGCGCGTCGAGCGCGACGTCGGGTCGCGCGGCGGCCACGTCGAGCATGACCCTGGCGTCGGCCACCTCGAACTCGGGGTCGTCGAGGTGGATGCGCCCGCCCGACGCGCCGTGCCCGCGTGCGCTCCACGTGACGACGACGTAGCCACGCTCCTGCAGCTCGAGCGCCTGGGAGGCCACCGCCTCCTTGT
>NZ_JBPGXG010000136.1:0-11506 GCF_056755255.1 Monashia sp. HAY1-5C
TCCGTCGTCGGCAGCGTCAGATGTGTATAAGAGACAGGGACCGGCGCGGGTCCCGGCGAGGGCTCCGGCGTCGGCGCGGGCCCCGGGCTCGGTCCCGGCTCAGGCGTGGGGGCGGGCCCGGGCGTCGGTCCCGGCTCAGGCGTCGGGGCAGGTGTCGGGGCGGGTGTCGGGTCGCCCGGCGCACCGGGCTGCGTCCCGTCGTCCTCCGGCGGCAGGCCGAGGGCGTCGCGGACCCGGTCCGAGCCCTCGTCGAGCTGCTCGGCGTACCGGCCGCCCGTCTTCTCGTTGATGAGCTCCTCGGCCTTGTCGAGGCCCTGGCCCACCTGGTCCGGATGGCCCTTGATGAAGTCCTTGGCCTTGCTGATCCAGTCGCTCACGTGTCCTCCGGGATGGCTGGACCGGGGCGGGGAGCGCCCCGGACGGCGGCGGCGCCGCCACGGAGCCGACGTTACGCCTCTGGCACACTGCTGGGGTGCTTGTGACCCTGTCCACCGCGACCACCCAGCCGAACGGCTTCTCGGTGACGAACCTGCTCGTCGCGCTCGTGTTCGTCCTGCTCTTCTGGCTCTTCCAGCGCTGGCTGCGCGACCGGGTCTCGACGCGGCGCCGCGAGCGGTGGGCGGAGGAGGACCGGCGCGAGCAGGAGTCACTCGGGGACGAGCACACCGGGGACGCAGACCACCCCGTCGGCCCCACGTCCCCTGACGGCACTGCCGACCCGGACGACCCGACGCCCCGCTGAGGCTCAGTCGGCCTGGTGCAGCTGTCGCGCGGCCTCGGCGACCGACCCGGACAGCGACGGGTAGACGGTGATGGTGCTGGCCACCTGGTCGACCGACAGCCGGTTCTGGACGGCGAGTGCCACCGGGAAGACGAGCTCGGACGCCTTGGGTGCGACGACGACGCCGCCGAGCACGGTGCCGTGGGCCTTGCGGCAGAAGAGCTTGACGAAGCCGTCGGTGATGCCCTGCATCTTGGCGCGCGGGTTGCGCGCGAGGGGCAGCATGACCGACTCGACGTCGGGCGACTCGTCGGCGGCGTTCTGGCTGATGCCGACGGTCGCGATCTCGGGCTCGGTGAAGATGTTGGCGGCCACCCCGCGCACGTTGAGCGGGGCCACGGCGTCGCCGAGGGCGTGCCACATGGCGATGCGGCCCTGCATGGCGGCGACGGAGGCGAGCGGCAGCACCCCGGTGCAGTCTCCGGCCGCGTAGACCCCGCCGACGCTCGTGCGCGAGACGCGGTCGACCTGGATGTGTCCGGACGGGCTCAGCTCGACGCCGGTGTCCTCGAGGCCGAGGCCCGCCGTGTTGGGCACGGAGCCGACCGCGAGCAGGGCGTGCGACCCTTCGACCGTGCGGCCGTCGACGAGGGTGACGACGACGCCGTCCGCGGTGCGCTCGACCGAGGCCGCTCGCGACTTGTTCAGCACCTCCATGCCGCGCTTGCGGAACACCTCCTCGATGACCGTCGCGGCGTCGGCGTCCTCCCCGGGCAGCACGCGGTCGCGGGAGGACACGAGGACGACCTGCGAGCCGAGCCCGAGGTAGGCCTGCGCCAGCTCGGCACCGGTGACGCCGGAGCCGATGACGACGATCCGCTCGGGCAGCTCGTCGAGGGAGTAGATCTGCTGCCACGTCAGGATGCGCTCGCCGTCGGGGCGCATGGTGTCCATGACCCGCGGCGAGGCGCCGGTGGACAGCAGCACCACGTCGGCGGGCAGCTCACGCGTCGTGCCGTCGGCGAGGTCGGCGACGACGAGGTCGCGCCGGGCGAGGCGGGCCGTGCCGGGCAGGACGGTGACGCCGACCTGCTCGAGGCTGCCGCGGATGTCGGCGCTCTGTGCGGCGGCGAGCTCGAGGATGCGGCCGTTGACCGTCCCGGCCTGGGCCACGGCATCGGACACCTCGTCGCCGTCGTCGTCCTGCAGGCGCACGCCGAGGTGCGAGGCGGTCTGGAAGTCGGACATGTAGTCGGCGGTGGCGATGAGCGCCTTGCTCGGGACGCAGTCGGTGAGGACCGCGGCGCCACCGAGGCCGTCCTTCTCGACGACCGTGACCTGCGCGCCGAGCTGGGCGGCGACGAGCGCCGCCTCGTACCCACCCGGGCCGCCCCCGATGATGACAACGGACGTCTCACGCGTGATCACGCGTCCATCCAACCATCCCGCCGGGAGGTGTCCGGCACGTGGAGGGCGTCGCTAGAGTCCTGAGCGTGACCACGACGCACCTCGACCTCGCCGACCCCTCGACCGACCCCTTCGCCGTCGCCGAGGCCGCGGCGGCCGTCATCGCCGAGCGCACCGGGGTCGAGCGCCACGACGTCGCCCTCGTCCTGGGTTCCGGCTGGGGTCAGACCGCCGATCTCGTCGGGCAGACCCTGACGACCATCGAGAACGCCGGCGTCCCGGGTTTCCACCGCGCCGCGGTCGCCGGGCACTCCGGCACGATGCGCTCGGTCGCCATCGGTGAGACCGGCCGGCGCGCGCTCGTCTTCGGGACGCGGACCCACTTCTACGAGGGCCGTGGGGTGCGGTCGGTGGTCCACGCCGTCCGCACGGCGAAGGCCGCCGGGTGCAGCACCGTCGTCCTCACCAACGGCTGCGGGGGCCTCAACCCGGCGTGGGGTCCGGGTACCCCGGTCCTCATCCGCGACCACATCAACCTCACGGCGCACTCCCCGATCGAGGGACCGAACTTCGTCGACCTGACCGACGTCTACACGCCCCGGCTGCGCCAGCTCGCACGCGAGGTCGACCCCGACCTCGACGAGGGCGTCTACGTGCAGTTCCGCGGGCCCCACTACGAGACCCCGGCCGAGGTGCAGATGGCCAGGGTCATCGGGGGTGACCTCGTCGGCATGTCGACCTCCCTCGAGGCCATCGCGGCCCGCCAGTGCGGCCTCGACGTGCTCGGCATCTCGCTCGTCACCAACCTCGCGGCCGGCATCTCCGAGACGCCGCTGCACCACGAGGAGGTGCTCGAGGCGGGGCGCGCGGCCGCGGAACGGTGCGGTCGCCTCCTCGCCGCGGTCGTGGGGCGCATCTGATGGCCGCCGTTCCCGGCACCGACGCCCCGGGCACCGACGCCCCCGGCACCGACGCCCCCGGCGCCGACGCGCTCCTCGCGGTCGTCGCCGCGTGGCGCGACGACGACCCGGACCCGACGACGCGCGGCGAGCTGGACGCGCTGCTCGAGCGGGCGGCGGCCGGCGACGACGCGGCACGGACCGACCTGGCCGACCGCTTCGCTGGCATGCTCGAGTTCGGCACGGCGGGACTGCGCGGCGCGCTCGGCGCCGGCCCGAACCGGATGAACCGCAGCGTCGTCATCCGGGCCGCGGCCGGGCTGACCGCCTACCTGCGCAGCGAGGGCGGCGCCGGCGACCACCCGACCGTCGTCATCGGCTTCGACGCCCGCTACAACTCCGACGTCTTCGCCCGCGACACCGCGGCGGTGGTCGTGGCCGCCGGGGGCCGCGCCCTGCTCCTGCCCCAGCCGCTGCCGACACCGGTCCTCGCCTTCGCGATCCGTCACCTCGGCGCGGACGCCGGCGTCATGGTCACGGCGAGCCACAACCCACCACAGGACAACGGGTACAAGGTCTACCTCGGCGACGGCAGCCAGATCGTGCCGCCGTCCGACGCGCAGATCGCCGCGCACATCGCCCGCGTCGAGCGCGTCGCCGACGTCCCTCGCGCGCACGACGGCTGGGAGACCCTCGGCGACGAGCTGCTCTCGGAGTACCTCGACGCCGTCGTCACCGTCCTCGATGCCGGCTCGCCGCGCGACCTCGCGATCGTGCACACCAGCCTGCACGGCGTCGGCCACGGGACCGTGACGGCCGCGTTCCAGCGCGCCGGGTTCGCCGACCTCGCGGCCGTCGACGAGCAGGCCGTGCCCGACCCCGACTTCCCGACCGTCGCGTTCCCCAACCCCGAGGAGACGGGGGCCATCGACCTGGCCCTGGCGCTGGCCCGGTCCGCGCCGTGCGACCTCGTCATCGCCAACGACCCGGACGCCGACCGCTGTGCGGCCGCGGTGCACGACCCGGCCCTCGGCGACTGGCGCATGCTCCGCGGTGACGAGGTCGGTGCCCTGCTCGGCGCCCACGTCGTGCGGCGCGGCGTCGGGCGCGGCGACGTGTTCGCGAACTCGATCGTGTCCTCGCGCCTGCTCGCCGCCATCGCCCGAGCCGCCGGGGTGGACCACGAGGAGACGCTCACCGGCTTCAAGTGGATCTCACGCGTGCCGGGCCTGCGCTACGGGTACGAGGAGGCGCTCGGCTACTGCGTCGCGCCGCAGCTGGTCCGCGACAAGGACGGCGTCAGCGCCGCGCTCCTGCTGGCCGAGCTCGCCGCGTCCCTCAAGGCGCAGGGGCGCACGCTGACCGACCTGCTCGACGACCTCGCCGCCGAGCACGGCGTGCACGCCACGGACTCCTTCTCGGTGCGGGTGTCCGACCTGTCCCGGACCGAGACGTTGATGAACCGGCTGCGGTCCGGCCCGCCGGCGTCGGTGGCCGGAATCACCGTGGTGCGCGTCGACGACCTGTCGCGCGGCGACGGTGGTCTGCCGCCGACGGAGGGGTTGCGGTGGTACCTCGAGGACGACTCCCGCGTCATCGTGCGCCCGAGCGGCACGGAGCCGAAGGTCAAGGTCTACCTCGAGGTCATCGAGCCGGTCGAGGGGCCCGACGCGCTCCGGATGGCGCGCGCCACCGCCGAGACGCGTCTCGCCGCCGTGCGAGCCGACCTCGAGCACCTCACCGCGATCTGACCGCGGGCCCTGCCCACCCGTTCAGACGACGAAGGTCCCGATGACGAAGAAGGCGGCGGCCGCCAGGAGCAGCCCGACCGAGACCGGGTCCCACACCTGCGTGGCGATGCGCGGCGTGCGCCCGTCCTTGCGGCGGCGGTCCTGCTCCCGCCGCTCCTCGATCTCGGCCGCGACGGTCTGTGCATCGACCTTGGGACGGCGCGGACGGGTGTCGGCCTCGGCGCCGGCGGTGCCGGCCGTGCCTCGGAGCCGGTTGGCCCCGATGGCGAGGGCCTGACGTCCGTACCTGGGCCGGCCGGGGTCGGCCGGCACGCCCCAGGCGGTGTACCTGCGCCCGGCACAGAACAGCTCGAGCGCCCAGCGCGAGCGGACCTCGTCGATGGCCGGCCACGTCACGTCGACGACCCGCATCGGGTTGACGAGGCGCACACCCTCCGCGTGGATGACGGCGCTCGGACGCACGACGAACAGCCACAGGAGGACGAGGGCGAGCACGACGCTCGAGATGAGCGTCCAGCTGCGCGACGGCGTCAGCAGAGCCGGCACGAGCAGGGCCAGACCGCAGACGCCCCCGGCCGCGCCGACGGCGATCGAGGACCCGGGACGCACGGTGTGGGGGTCGCGAAGCGGTCCGAGGCCCGCCGGCGTCGCGTCCGCGGCGCCACCGGGGCGTGTGGCGTCGAACGCCTCGTCGTCGCGGCTCACGCGTCCTCCCCGTCGCCTCGTCGTCACCGCCCGGTCAGCCGGGCACGCACCCTCCGGGTCCGAGGGTCATCGCCTGACTCTCTCACGCGCCGGACGTGGCGACGACGGCCGGGGCCGCCTCGGCTCGGTCGGGGGCGTCTCGGATGGTGGATACACTCGGCGAGTGACCGTTAGTACGACGACGACGACGCGCAGCGCGCAGGAGCTCACCGCCCAGGCGCGGGACGTCCTCGGGGTGTCGCGCCTGACCAACTCGGCCCTGACCTCGTGGCTGCACGGGCTCCCCGGCGTCGACCAGGTCGGCTGCGAGGCGCGGGCCGCCTCGCTCGGCACCCGGTCGATCAAGACGACGAGCAAGGCCTGGGCCATCGACACCGCGATCGGCATGATCGACCTGACGACGCTCGAGGGCGCCGACACCGTCGGCAAGGTCCGCTCGCTGTGCGCCAAGGCGCTCGTGCCCGACGCGCTCGACCCGACGACGCCGCGTCCGGCGGCCGTCTGCGTCTACGGGGACATGGTCGCGACCGCCAAGGACGCCCTCGGCGACAGCGGCATCCACGTGGCGGCCGTCGCGACCGCGTTCCCGTCCGGGCGCGCCAGCATGGCGGTCAAGCTCGCCGACACCCGCGACGCCGTGCGCGCCGGGGCCGACGAGATCGACATGGTCATCGACCGGGGAGCGTTCCTGTCCGGCGACCACCTCACGGTCTTCAACCAGATCGCCGAGGTCAAGGCCGCCTGCGGGACCGCGCACCTCAAGGTCATCCTCGAGACCGGCGAGCTCGTGACGTACGACAACGTGCGCCGGGCGTCCTACCTGGCGATGCTCGCCGGTGGTGACTTCATCAAGACCTCGACCGGCAAGGTGTCCCCCGCGGCGACCCTGCCGGTCACCCTCGTCATGCTCGAGGCGGTGCGCGACTGGCGCGAGGTCACCGGCGTGCAGGTCGGCGTCAAGCCCGCCGGCGGCATCCGCACGACCAAGGACGCCATCAAGCACCTCGTCATGGTCAGCGAGATCGCGGGCGACGACTGGCTGACGCCGGAGTGGTTCCGTTTCGGCGCCTCGAGCCTGCTCAACGACCTGCTGCTGCAGCGGCAGAAGCTGGCGACCGGCGCCTACTCCGGTGCCGACTACGTGACGATCGACTGACCGAGGACCCTGATGCCCACCTTCGAGTACGCCCCTGCGCCCGAGTCGCGCGCCGTCGTCACCATCGAGAAGTCCTACGGCCTCTTCGTCGACGGCGCCTTCACCCGCCCCAAGGCCACCTTCGCCACCGTCAACCCCGCCGACGAGTCCGTCCTCGCCGAGGTCAGCCAGGCCGGACCCAAGGACGTCGACAAGGCTGTGGCCGCCGCCCGCCGCGCCTACGACGGTGCCTGGGGCCGTCTGTCGGGCGCCGAGCGCGGCAAGTACCTGTTCCGCATCGCGCGCATCCTGCAGGAGCGCGCGCGAGAGTTCGCCGTCCTCGAGACCCTCGACAACGGCAAGCCGATCAAGGAGACCCGCGACGTCGACGTCCCGACGGCCGCGGCCCACTTCTTCTACCACGCGGGCTGGGCCGACAAGCTCGAGTACGCGGGCCTGACGCCGTCCGGCGGACCCGTGCCCCGACCGCACGGCGTCGTCGCACAGGTCATCCCGTGGAACTTCCCGCTGCTCATGCTCGCCTGGAAGGTCGCGCCGGCGCTCGCGACGGGCAACACCGTCGTGCTCAAGCCGGCCGAGACGACGCCGCTCACGGCGCTGCTGTTCGCCGAGGTGTGCCAGCAGGCCGACCTGCCCCCGGGCGTGGTCAACATCCTCACCGGCGACGGGCGCACCGGCCAGGCGCTCGTCGAGCACCCCGACGTCGACAAGATCGCCTTCACCGGCTCGACCGAGGTGGGCAGGCTGATCGCCCGATCGATCGCCGGTACCGCGAAGAAGGCCACCCTCGAGCTCGGCGGCAAGGCGGCCAACGTCGTCTTCGACGACGCGCCCATCGACCAGGCCGTCGAGGGCATCGTCAACGGCATCTTCTTCAACCAGGGCCAGGTCTGCTGCGCGGGGTCGCGCCTGCTCGTGCAGGAGAGCGTCCACGACGACGTCGTCGCCCGGCTCAAGCGTCGCCTGGGCACCCTGCGCGTCGGGGACCCGATGGACAAGAACAGCGACCTCGGCGCCATCAACAGCCGGGCCCAGCTCGACCGCATCACGACCCTCGTCGACGCCGGTATCGCCGAGGGCGCCGAGCGGTGGAGCCCCGAGTGCACCCTGCCGGGCAAGGGCTTCTGGTTCCCGCCCACCGTCCTCACCGGCGTCTCGCAGACCCACCGGGTCGCGACCGAGGAGATCTTCGGCCCTGTCCTGTCGGTCCTGACCTTCCGCACGCCGCAGGAGGCCGTCGCCAAGGCGAACAACACGGCGTACGGCCTGTCGGCCGGCGTGTGGACCGAGAAGGGCTCGCGGATCCTCTGGATGGCCGACCGGTTGCGCGCCGGCGTCGTCTGGGCCAACACCTTCAACCGCTTCGACCCGGCCTCGCCCTTCGGCGGCTACAAGGAGTCCGGCTACGGCCGTGAGGGCGGGCGCCACGGCCTGGACGCCTACCTCACCACCACCCCTGCGACAGTCTCCTCGACCGCGACGGGAGCCGCCCGATGAGCCGCCTCGACGTCCGCAAGACGTACAAGCTCTACATCGGGGGCGCCTTCCCCCGCAGCGAGTCGGGTCGTTCCTACGAGGTCGTCTCAGCCCAGGGCCAGTTCCTCGCCAACGCCTCGATGGGCTCGCGCAAGGACCTGCGCGACGCCGTCGTCGCGGCGCGTGGCGCCTTCCCCACGTGGTCGGCGGCCACGGCCTACAACCGCGGCCAGGTGCTGTACCGCGTGGCCGAGGTGCTCGAGGGCCGGCGCGCGCAGTTCGTCGAGGAGGTGGCAGCAGGCGAGGGACTGTCGGCGCGCGCGGCGTCGGGCGTCGTCGATGCGACCGTCGACCGCCTCGTCTGGTACGCCGGCTGGACCGACAAGGTCGCCCAGGTGCTCGGCACCCTCAACCCGGTGGCCGGACCCTTCTTCAACGTGTCCGCTCCCGAGCCGACGGGCGTCGTGGGCGTCCTTGCGCCGCAACGCTCCTCGCTGCTGGGCCTCGTGTCCGTGGTGGCGCCGGTCATCGCGACGGGCAACACCGCGGTCGTGCTCAGCTCAACCGACCGGCCGCTGCCGTCGGTCACGTTCGGGGAGGTCCTGGCCACGTCGGACGTGCCGGCCGGCGTCGTCAACATCGTGACGGGGCGCACCGCCGAGGTGGCCCCGTGGCTCGCCTCGCACCGCGACGTCAACGCGATCGACCTCACCGGTGCGGCCGGCGCCGACGGACTCGAGTGGGGCGCGCTGGAGGCCGAGGCCGCCGGCAACCTCAAGCGGGTCCTGCGCCCGGCGCTGTCCGAGGGCGCCGCGGTCGAGCCGGACTGGAGCGCGGACCCAGGCCTGACCCGAATCCGTGCCTTCGTCGAGACGAAGACGGTCTGGCACCCGAAGGGCCTGTGACCGGTTCGTGAGCGCGGGGCGCGAGGCCGTGGGTGGCACGGACGCGACGGGCGAGATCGCGAGCGCTTCGTCGCCCGGCCGACGACGCGTGCTGCTGCTCACCGGGCCGAGCGGCGCCGGCAAGAGCCGGTTGGCCGCGCGGCTCAGCGCCGCCCACGGCTGGCCCGTCGTCCGGCTCGACGACTTCTACCGCGAGGACGACGACCCACGGCTGCCGCGCTCCCCCATCGGCATCGCGGACTGGGACCACATCGACTCGTGGGACGCCGACGCGGCGGTCACCGCCCTGCGGACCCTGGTCGACACCGGGCACGTCGAGGTCCCGGTGTACGACATCGGGGCCTCCGCCGTCACGGGTCGGCACGCCGTCGACGCCGGTCCCCGCGACCACATCCTCGCCGAGGGGCTGTTCGCGGGGCGCCTCGTGGCGCCGCTGCGCGCCGAGGGTCTGCTCGCCGACGCGCTGTGCGTGCGACAGAACCGGTACGTCACGGCGCTGCGCCGGTTCGCGCGCGACCTCGCCGAGCGCCGCAAGCCGCCCCACATCCTCCTCCGGCGGGGCCTGGCGCTGCTGCGGGACGAGCCGCACGTCGTCGCCGAGGCCCAGGCCCTCGGGGCGCGCTGCATCACGCCACGCGAGGCGGAGACGGAGCTCTCGCACCTCGTGACGAACAGCCGCCCCTGACGCCGTCGAGCGGCGGGCCTCAGCCCATCGGCGAGGCGACGTAGCCCAACGCGGCATACCCCGGCTTGATGACCTCGTTGATGAACCCGAGGCGCTCGTCGAACGGGATGAACGCCGACTTCATGGCGTTGATCGCCGCCCACCGGAAGTCCGTGAGGGTCCAGCCCGCCTGCTCGGCCAGCAGCGTCGACTCTTTCGTCATCGAGGTGTCGCTCATGAGCCGGTTGTCGGTGTTCAGCGTCACGCGGAACCGCAGCCGCTTGAGCAGCGTGATCGGGTGCAGCGGGATCGACAGCGCCGCGGAGGTCTGCAGGTTGCTGCTCGGGCACATCTCCAGCGGGATGCGCATGTCACGCACGTAGGCGGCGAGGCGGCCGAGGCGCACACGCTTGAGCTCGACGTGCACGAGCGCCTTCGGGTCGTCGCGGTGCCCGTCGAGCCACTCACCGAAGGGCCGGTCGTCGATGGTGATGTCGTCGACGATGCGCACGCCGTGGCCCAGCCGGTCGGCTCCGCACCACTGGATCGCCTCCCAGATCGACGGCAACCCGAAGGCCTCACCGGCGTGGATCGTGAAGTGCGCGTTCTCGCGGCGCAGGTACTCGAAGGCGTCGAGATGCCGCGTGGGCGGGTAGCCGGCCTCGGCACCCGCGATGTCGAAGCCGGCGACGCCGCGGTCGCGGTACCTCACCGCGAGCTCGGCGATCTCCGCGGACTTCGCGGCATGGCGCATCGCCGTCAGCAGGGACGTGACCCGGATGGGGTGACCGGCCACGGCGGACCTCGCCTCCCCGTCACGGAAGCCGGCGTTGACGGCCTCGACGACGGCCTCGAGCGACAGGCCACGACCGAGGTGCTGCTCCGGTGCGTAGCGGCTCTCGGCATACACGACACCGTCGGCACCCAGGTCCTGGGCACACTCGCTCGCGACGCGGAACAGCCCCTCCTCGGTCTGCATGACCGCGAGCGTGTGGTCGAACGTCTCGAGGTAGCGCGGCAGCGAGCCGGAGTTCGCACTCTCGCGGAACCAGCTGCGCAGGGCCCCCGCGTCGGTGGCCGGCAGGGACTCGTACCCCACCTCGCCGGCCAGCTCGATGATGGTCTGGGGTCGGAGCCCGCCGTCGAGGTGGTCGTGCAGCAGGACCTTCGGGGCTGCCCGCAGGTCGCCGACGAGGCCGGCGTCCGACGAGGAGGTGGGGACCGACGTCATCGGTGCGCGGTCGGTCACTGCTCGTCGTCCTCACGGTTGACCGTGTCGGGGCTGAAGGCCGGCAGGCACACCGCCACGTACTCGGCGCCCTCCGGGCCGCAGGAGTAGCGGATCCGCTCGCCGGCCCGTGTCACGACGCTCTGGCCGGCCTCCACGGACAGCTGGCCGCCGTCATGGTCCAGGAGCACCCGGCCCCGCAGGACGAGCGTGATCTCGTCGAACTCCGGGGTCTGGAAAGGCTCCGACCAGTCCGCCGGCGCCACCATGTGCGCGACGGAGACCGAGGAGCCGAGGCCGGCGTCCGGGCTGTTGACGGCGCCGACGTGCTCGTCGATGACCTTGCCACCGGGCACGGGAATGCGGGTCGGGGACGCGATGAGATGAGGCACGAGGCCACCCTACGCCCCGCGTCGGTGGCCGGAAGACGCCGCCGAAAGGCGCCCGGTGGACGACCCCGCGAACGCCGGGTGAACCCCGTTCGGCGCCGGCGGAAGGGCTCCTGCAAACGCTCCGTAAAATGCGGCAGAGGCCCTGCCCGGGGTGTCCCGGGAGGGCCTCTGTCGTGAAAGTGTGTCCGGCTGCGTCCTACTC
>NZ_JBPGXG010000137.1:0-11411 GCF_056755255.1 Monashia sp. HAY1-5C
TCTACACACCGGTCGTGACGAGCATCGTCGCTGTGGCCGTGGTGTGGCGGTTCATCCTGCAGGACGACGGGCTGATCAACGCCATGCTGGGATGGATCGGCATCCACGGACCGGACTGGCTCAACAGCACCACCTGGGCGATGCCGGCCATGATCCTGATGGCGGTGTGGCGCAACATGGGCACCTTGATGGTCATCTTCCTCGCCGGCCTGCAGACCATCCCGGAGTCGGTGAAGGAGGCCGCCGCGATCGACGGCGCCGGTCGCTGGACGATCCTCCGCCTGATCACGCTGCCGCTGTTGCGACCAACCCTCCTTCTGGGGGCGGTTCTGTTGTCCGTGGGCTATCTGCAGTTCTTCGAGGAGCCGTATGTGATGACGAAGGGCGGTCCCCTGGACTCCACGCTCTCGGTCACCTACTTCACCTTCAACCAGTTCGGGTTCGGCAAGTACGGCACGGCCTCCGCGGCGAGCTACGTGCTGTTCGTCGCCATCGCGCTGCTGAGCCTGGTCCAGTTCCGCGCATTGCGACCAAAGGACTAAGGGTCACCATGAAGATCTCCGAGACCACACCGGTCGCGGCCGAGCCCGTCGGCCGTGGGTCCACCTCCGCGCCGACACGTCGCGGCGGCCCCCACGAGCGCGGCACGACTGCCCGGCAGCTGTTGGTCTATGCGGTTCTGCTCGTTGCCGTGGCCGCGACCATGCTGCCGTTTGTCTGGATGGTGCTGAGCTCGTTCAAGACCCAGGGCGAGATCCTCCGCAACCCGACCGGCTTCTTGCCCGCTGACCCCGGGTGGGGCAACTATGCCCGGTGGTTCAGCGACTTCCACATCCAGAGGTTCTTCCTCAACAGCCTCATTGTCGCGGTGGCGACCGTGCTCGGGAACCTGCTGTTCTGTTCCATGGTCGCCTACGCGCTGGCCAAGGTGGAGTTCCCCGGCAAGCGGCTGCTCTTCGCTCTGGTCATGGTCACGCTGATGGTTCCGGGGGTGGTCACGTTCGTGCCCCTGTTCGTGACGATCAGCAAGCTCGGGATGGTCGACACCTACCCGGCGCTGTTCCTGCCGTTCCTCACCTCGCCGATGGGTGTCTTCTTGATGCGCCAGTTCATACTCGGCATCCCGGACGAGCTGATCGAGGCGGCCAAGCTCGACGGAGCCAACGACTTCCGGATCTTCGCGAGGGTCGTGATGCCGTTGTGCGGCGCGCCGCTGGCGACGTTGGGGATCTTGACCTTCCTGTCATCGTGGAACGGGTTCCTGTGGCCCTTGGTGGCTGCCCAGAGCGACGACAAGTACACGCTGCCGGTCGCGCTGGCTCTGTTCTCGACCGGGCAGAACGCCACCGACTACGCCCTGCTGCTCGCCGGCTCCGTCCTGGTGGTCGGCCCCATCGTGCTGGTGTTCATCTGTCTGCAGCGGTTCTTCACCCAGACCGTCGCGATGACCGGCATCAAGTAGGCGTCGTCCTGCTGCTGGTGATTGTCGTCTTCCTTCTTTCCGACGTCACGTCGTTGCCGGTATCGCCACGACCGGCTCGAGCTGAGAGCCATGGACCACCGCCGACCCACAGATCACCACGAGGAGAAGTCAATTGGTCGCGCAGACCCACGCAGACCCGACGAACGTAGACCGGGCCCGTGAGGCGGCCGTGCAGGCCGCACTCGGCACGCTCGATCTCGACACGAAGGCGCGGCTGCTCGCCGGGCAGGACATGTGGTCGCTGCCCGCGCTACCGGAGATCGGGCTGGCGTCGCTCGTGATGTCCGACGGCCCCATCGGGGTCCGCGGTGTCCGGTGGACCGCCGACGACCCCTCCATCGCGCTGCCGTCCCCGACGGCGCTCGCCGCCACGTGGGACCCGGAGCTGGCCCGCCGAGCCGGCACCCTGCTCGCCCAGGAGGCGCGCCGCAAGGGCGTCCACGTGCTGCTCGCGCCGACGGTCAACCTGCACCGCTCTCCGCTGGGCGGGCGGCACTTCGAGGCGTACAGCGAGGACCCTTTGCTGACGGCTGAGATCGGGACCGGCTACGTCCAAGGCGTCCAGTCCGGGGGCGTCGGGACGACGGTCAAGCACTTCGTCGCCAACGACGCCGAGACCGACCGCTTCACGGTCGACAACGTGGTCTCCGAACGCGCCCTGCGTGAGCTGTACCTCGCCCCCTTCGAGGCGATCGTCGCGGGCGCGCGGCCCTGGGGCGTCATGACCGCCTACAACTCGGTCAACGGCACGACCATGACCGAGCACCACCGGCTGGTCAACGGAGTGCTGCGGGGCGAGTGGGGCTTCGACGGCGTCAACGTCTCGGACTGGACGGCCGCACGGTCGACGAGCGCCATCGCGGGCGGCCTCGATGTCGCGATGCCGGGACCGCGGACCGTGTACGGCGAGGCCCTCGTGGCCGCGGTCCGCGCGGGCCACGTCGATGAGGCGATGGTGGACGATGCCGTGCGCAACGTGCTGCGGCTCGCTGCCCGTGTCGGCGCCCTCGAGGGCGCCGAGCCGGCGGTGACCGAGCTGCCTGCTGAGATCGACGGCGAGGCCCTGGCCCGCGAGATCGCTGGCCGCTCCTTCGTTCTCGTGCGCAACGCGGACGCGGGCGCAGCACGCCCGGTGCTGCCGATCGACGCGGGCGGCGTGCGCACGGTCGCCCTGCTGGGCGCGGCCGCGCGAGACGCGCGGGTGCTGGGCGGCGGGTCGGCGACCGTCTTCCCCAGGCGGATCGTGTCGCCCCTCGACGGGCTCACCGCGGCACTGCCCCCCGGGACGCTGAGGTACGCGCTCGGCGCCGATCCGGCCGACGGTCTCGCCGGGGCCGACGCGGGATTCGACCTGCGCGCGGTGTGCCGCGACGTCGCGGGCGAGGTGATCGGAACCCGGTCCGTGCCGGGCGGTCTGGTCCAGTGGCTGGGCACCGACCTGCCGGACGGCGTCACGCACGACGCCCTGCACAGCGTGGAGATCGCCGGGACGTTCACGCCACGTGAGAGCGGCGCGCACTCGTTCGGCTCCAGCGCCCTGGGCGCCCTGCGGCTCACCGTCGCCGGCGAGACTCTCTTCGGCGGCGTGCAGGAGCCGGACCCCGGGTCCGACCCGATCGGGGTCCTCTTCGGTTCACCGGTCGAGCGGGGCCGGGTCGAGCTGACGGCAGGGCAGCCCGTCGAGGTATCGCTGCACTGCGTCGTCCCCAAGGCCGACGACGCCCCGTTCGAGGTCGTGGGCTTCTCCCTGCTGCATCGGGAGCCGCAGCGCGACGCCGACGAGCTCATAGCCGAGGCCGTCGAGGCCGCGCAGGACGCCGACGTGGCGGTCGTCGTCGTCGCCACGACGGCGAGCGTGGAGTCCGAGGGCTTCGACCGGAAGGACCTCCGCCTCCCGGGGAGGCAGGACGACCTTGTGCGGGCCGTGGCGGCCGTGAACGCGAACACGGTCGTCGTGGTCAACGCCGGCTCCCCGGTGCAGATGCCGTGGCGCGACGATGTCGCGGCCGTCCTGCTCAGCTGGTTTCCGGGACAGGAGGGCGGCGCGGCGCTGGCCGACGTGCTGCTCGGCGCGGTCGAACCGGGCGGCCGGCTGCCCACCACGTGGCCCGCCGCGCTCGAGGACGCCCCGGTCACCCAGGTCACCCCGACGGACGGCGAGCTCCCCTACTCCGAAGGGGTCTTCATCGGCTACCGCGCCTGGGAACGGGCAGGGAGCAGCCCGGCCTACGCGTTCGGTCACGGGCTCGGCTACACCGACTGGACCTACGAGACGATCGCGACGGACGACAGCGCGACAGGGAGCCCCGCGGTGACGGTCCGGGTCCGCAACTCAGGCGAGCGAGCGGGTCGCGAGGTGGTCCAGGTCTACGTCGCGCCTGCCGAGCCGGGCACGGACCGGCCCGTCAGGCAGCTCGCCGGTTTCGCCGGTGTCGAGGCCGAGCCGGGCGAGGTCGCCGAGGTCACCGTCCACCTCTCGCCGCGCGCCTTCGAGATCTGGGACGAGGCCTCGGGCGCCTGGACGGTAGTCAAGGGCGAGTACGCGGTCGAGGCCGGCCGGTCGGTCGCCGACCGGCGACTGAGCGCGACCCTCGAGGTCTGAGCGTCTGGTCACTACCGAGCTGCCGGATCACTAAACGGACTGCGCGTCCCGATCTTCCAGCGCGCGCAGCATTCCGGTCTGCGGGTGGCAGCCGAGGTACTCGAAGTACTGCTCGTCCGCCTTAGCCACGGTGACCTCGTGGTGCAGCCTCAGTCGCGCCGCGGGACCCAGCGTTGACAGGTACTTCATCGCGGCCCCGAAGATCGCCTGGTGGGTGGGATGTTCGCGGGCCCATCGGTCGAGGTCCTCGAGGCTGCACCACCAGCTCAGCCCGGCCGGTGCGGTCCCGACGAACGCGGGTGTCGGCCCGGTACCGGCGTACTGGACACCCAGGTAGGCCATCACGACGCGGCTGACCGGTGGCGCGAACCGGGCCAATTCTCACGTGCCTCCACCTTCCGAGAAGCCGCGATCGGGAAGACCCGAAGTACTGTGGAAGTGGGCCAACTAACCCGCGTTAGCGCGAACATCGGGTCGAATCTGCGTCATCGTCAAGACTTGTGACAAAACGGGCGAAACTGCCTTCAGCGGCAAGGCAGCCGCGAGGCCTCCGCACGGGACCGCGCCCATCAGGCTGGTCGGCGATCCGCCTGCGTGGCTGTGCGTGGCAGCGGCTCGGAAGGCCCGGCAGGCTCGTACTCTGTCCGGGTGCCAGCTGATGGACGCCGCCCGACGGCGAGCAGACCGCGCCGCGTAGACGTCGCCCGCCTGGCTGGCGTCTCGCCGGCGACGGTCTCCTTCGTGCTCAACCGAACCGCCGGGCAGACCATCAGCGACGAGACCCGACAGCGCGTCCTGCAGGCGGTGGCCGAGCTCGGCTACCGCCCCAACCGCGCCGCGCAGGGGCTGCGGCAGGGACGCAGCGCGACGATCGGCTTCGTCAGCCACGACGTGGACTTCGGTGAGTTCGCTGCCTCGGCCATCAAGGGGGCGCACGAGGCCTGCGTCCGCGAGGGCAACCTGCTGCTCCTCGTCAACACCGGCGGCTCGAACCGCCGGGCGGCCCAGCTGATCAGCGACCTTCTCGACCGCCAGGCCGACGCGTTGATCTTCGCTGCGGTCGGCACGAGGTCGGTCGTGCTGCCGGACCCGGCGCTGCGCGTCCCGACCGTCCTGCTCAACTGCTTCGCGTCCAACGACCCCGTGCCCGCCATCCTTCCGGACGAGGTGCGCGGCGGGCGCGAGTCCACCCAGGCTCTGCTCGACCTGGGGCACCGCGACATCGCCTACCTCACCGGCAAGCCGGGCCAGTGGGCCACCAAGGCCCGCGTGCGCGGCTTCCGGGAGGCCCTGCGCGGTGCGGGACTCAACCCGTCCGACCACACCGTGCTGTCCGGCAACTACCACGCGGACTCCGGCTACGAGCTCGTGCGCACGCTGCTGCGGCGCAAGTCGCGACCCACCGCGATCATGTGTGGCAACGACCGCATGGCGGTGGGCGCGCTCCTGGGCCTGTTCGAGGCGGGCGTGCGGGTGCCAGAGGACGTGTCGGTGATGGGGTACGACGACCAGTTCCAGCTCGCGGCAGAGGTGCGTCCGGCCCTGAGCACAGTGCTGCTGCCGTACCCCGGGATGGGGCGCCTGGCAGCCGAGCAGCTGACCAACGGCGGGCCACTCACCCCCGGCCGCACCTTGGTGCACTGCCCGGTCGTGATGCGCGACTCCACCGCGCCGCCACCGAGCAGCCGCAGGCGCCGCTGAAGCCGACCTACCGGGTTCACGCGCGCATCACCGCAGAAACTTCCGCGTAACAGGATCTTGACGCGGGCTTTCGGCGCGCTTAGCGTTGCTCACTAACCCGAATTAGTGACTGCTGTGGTGTCCGGTGATGCACGACCTGCCGTCGGTTCGCCAGCGCATCTGCGGGGATGGTGGCTGTCTCGGCCCTTCGGCGATGTGTTGCGGTCGGGCGACTCCATGGATCTGCCAACAGCCGCCATCGGCCGCACGATCCCTGACCAACAAGTTCCTTCGGAGGAATGAGCATGGCCAAGTTGAGAGCCAGGTCGCTTCTGGCGCCTGCGTTGGGTGTGGCCCTCGCGGCGATGCCCGTCGCGATCCCGCACGCACAAGCAGCATCGCCACCGGGTGCCAGCTCGCCCGTGCACGTGTGGCTCACGGACGTCTCGAGCGAGAAGTGGGTCGAGAAGCAGAGCGACGTCTCGTTCCAGACGAAGCAGACAGCCAACCCGCTGACCATCAAGGTGGACAACCGAATCAAGTACCAGAAGGTCACCGGGTTCGGGGCGGCGCTGACCGACTCGTCCTCCTGGCTGATCGACAAGCTGCCGGCCGCTGGTCGTGACACCTTGATGAAGAAGCTGTTCGACCCGGTGACCGGTGCCGGGTTGAGCATGGTCCGGCTGCCGATGGGCGCCTCGGACTTCGCGGCGAGCGGGAACTACTCCTACGACGACATGCCGGCCGGGCAGACGGACCCCACGCTGTCGAAGTTCTCCATCGCGCACGACGAGCCGTACATCATCCCGCAGCTGAAGCAGGCTCTCGCGCTCAACCCGTCGATCAAGATCACTGCCACACCGTGGAGCCCGCCGGGCTGGATGAAGACCTCCGACAACATGATCGGCGGCACCCTCAAGGACGAGTACTCGCAGGCGCTCGCCGACTACTTCGTCAAGTTCATCCAGGCCTACGGCAAGGCCGGTGTCCCGGTCCACTACGTGACACCGCAGAACGAGCCGCTGAACGCTCCGACCTGGCCGGGTATGGCCCTGACCCCCGCACAGCAGATCAAGCTGGTGCAGCAGATGGGCCAGGCGTTCGAGGCCAACAAGCTGTCCACCAAGATCCTGGCCTGGGACCACAACTGGGACGTGCCGTCGTACCCCGAGTCGGTCTACAACGACCCGTCCACGAAGGACTACGCCGTCGGGGCCGGCTGGCACATCTACAGCGGCACCCCGATCTACCAGACGCTGGCGCACAACGACTACCCGAGCAAGGAGTCGTACCTCACCGAGGCCACCGGTGGCGACTGGCAGGCGAGCAAGCAGGTGGCCTTCCACGACGCCATGAACAGCTGGCTCATCGACGGCACGCGCAACTGGGCCAACGGCGTCATGCTGTGGAACATCGCCCTGGACCCCGACAAGGGGCCGCTCAACGCCGACACCAACGGCATCGGCATCTGCCGTGGGCTGGTCACGATCGACCCCAAGACCGGTGTGGTGACCTACAACGCGGACTACTACGCCCTCGCCCAGGTCAGCCGGTTCGTCAAGCCCGGCGCCCACCGGATCTACTCCAACTCCTTCGGTGAAGGCAGCGTCGAGAACGTCGCGTTCCAGAACCCCGACGGCTCGAAGGTCGTGGTGGCCTACAACGACAGCAACGCCGACAAGACGTTCAGCGTCGCCGACGGCACGCAGTCGTTCGACTACACCCTGGGCGCCGGTGACGCCGTCACCTTCACCTACTCCGGGCCCACCCAGAACGGCAGCACGCAGGCGGCGACCACCGTCACCGACCCGAACCACGACTTCACCTTCGGCAAGACCGACCCGGTGACGGTCACCTACGACCCGGACCTGCTGCCCGTCCAGAACGGCATCAAGACCGGGACGGATCTGCTCACCTACTCGCTTCCGGCCGGTGCGTCCATCAAGACACCGGGCACCGAGCTGGGCCGGAGTGGGTGGACGGCAAAGGCCTCGTCGAGCGCGGTGGCGGACGCGGCGGCGAACGCCATCGACGGGGACGCCGACACCCGATGGCGTACCGGGACCAAGGTGAAGAGCGGCGACTGGTTCCAGGTCGACTTCGGCGCTCCGACGAGCTTCAACAAGATCGTCATGGACAACACCGCGAAGAACGCCTTCGACTCCCTCGCGAAGTACCAGGTGTACGTCTCGAACGACGGCGTCAACTGGGGCAGCGCGGTCGCCAACGGCAGCGGGGACCTCCGGACGGTCGCCATCTCACTGGCACCGCAGAGGGCGCGGTACGTCCGCGTCGTCGCCAGCGCGGCGTCGTTCTTCTTCCGCTGGTCGATCGGTGAGTTCAAGGTGTTCGGGGGCACGAGCGGCACGGCGTCGATCCAGGCTCCGACCACCGTGCCGAAGGGCCTCGAGCAGAAGACGTGGACCGCGCCGGACGGCGCTGCCGTGGCGGTCGTCTACAACGGGAGCCGCAGCAGTCTGGCGTTCCCGGTGAGCAAGGACGGCGCCTACGCCTACTCGCTGCCCAGCGGCACCTCCGCGATGTTGACGACGCAGCCCTTGGCGAGCTACCCGAAGCCGACCTTCAGCAGCCTGGCCCCGAACAAGGGCATCCCGGGGTACAAGTTCAAGATCACCGGCTCGCACTTCGGCAGGACCCAGGGCCTGGGCACCGTGTACTTCGGATCGGTCCACGCGAAGATCGACAGCTGGTCCGACACGAGCATCAGCGCGTACGTTCCGGTCGGACTCGCCTCCGGGAAGTACGACGTGTCGGTGATCGGTGCCGGCGGAGAGTCGGCGGGTGGAGCGCCGTTCACCGTCACCGGTCTGGGAACTCCACTGGACCTGGACGGTTGGACCGCGACGGCGTCTGACGTGAGCCCGTGGCCCACCGATGTGGTTGAGCACCTGCTCGACGGTGACGCCGACTCCCGGTACAGCTCCGGCAAGGCACAGCAGGACGGCATGTGGATCAAGGTCGACATGGGGCAGCCGCAGACCTTCAACAGGCTCGTGCTCGACTCCGGAAGCAGCACCGGCGACTACGCGCGCAGCGCCGACGTCTACGTGTCCTCCGACGGCGACAGCTGGACGAAGGTCTCCTCCGTCACGGCAACCGGCCAGCAGATCGAGCTGGCGTCGTTCCCCACCCAGACGGCCCGCTACCTCAAGGTCGTCAACACCGGCAGCGCCGGCAACTGGTGGTCCATCGCCGAGCTCGGCGTCTACAACAACACCGACCCGGACCCGGAGCCGGACCCGAAGGCTCCGCTGGACAAGACCGGTTGGGCCGCAACGGCATCCGACGAGAGCCCGTGGCCCAACGATGCGCTGGCGCACATCCTCGACGGCGACACCAGCTCCCGGTACAGCTCCGGAGCCAGCCAGTACGACGGGATGTGGGTCCAGGTGGACATGGGTCAGCAGAAGACCTTCAACAAGGTCGAGCTGGACCCCGGCAGCAGCACCGACGACTACGCGCGCAGCGCCGACGTCTACGTGTCCGCCGACGGATCGGCCTGGACGAAGGTCGCCTCGATCTCCGGGGCCGGCCAGCCGACCCAGCTGGCGACCTTCCCGACGCAGACGGCCCGCTACCTCAAGGTCGTCAACACGGGCAGTGCCGGCAACTGGTGGTCCATCGCGGAGCTCAACGTCTACTACGACGCGGCTCTTGACGCACCGCTGGCTCGAACCGGCTGGACCGCCACGGCATCCAACGAGAGCCCCTGGCCGAACGATGCGCTCGGGCACCTCCTGGACGGCGACATCAACTCGAGGTATAGCTCGGGGACCAGCCTGTACGACGGCATGTGGGTCCAGGTCGACATGGGCCAGCCACAGACCTTCAGCAGGATCGTGCTCGACTCCGGAACCAGCATCGAGGACTACGCGCGCGGAGCCGACGTCCTCGTGTCCGCCGACGGATCGGCCTGGACGAAGGTCGCCTCCATCGTCGCGGACGGCCAGCCGACGCAGGTCGCGACCTTCCCGGCGCAAACGGCCCGCTACCTCAAGGTCGTCAACACGGGCAGCGCCGGCAGCTGGTGGTCGATTGCCGAGCTCAACGCGTACGCGTAACGACGCCTGAGCGCCGATGCGGTCGGCGTGACCGGCCAGATCGGCTGAGGCAGGATAACGCTTGAGCTCCGGGCCCGGGTCAGCATCGCTGGCCCGGGCCCGTTGGCGCCCGGCCGCCAGGAGCCGCTCGACCGTACGATCCGCGACACGCAGGGGCAGTCCACCCACGACAAACCGCAGGTCACATCGGGTGTGACCTGCGGTTTCGGGTGGTGGCCAGGGGCGGGGTCGAACCGCCGACCTTCCGATTTTCAGGTGTTGGCGGTTCCTCGTGCGAGTCCCGATGCGTCGCCACCCAAGTTACGGCCGGCCGCCTCCGTCCCAGCGACGGCTGGCTCGGTGTGGTCGTGTTGCTATCAGCAGCGCTATCAACGCGAGCCACGCGCCACATCTGCCCGGCACCCTGATAGCGGCCAGCACCAGGACCCCGGTCAGTGGGTCAAGGGTCGAGCTTGCTCGATCGCGAAGCGACGCTTTGCGCCCTTGACGCGCTGGCCGGGGTCCGGACGATATGGCTGCAGGGTGTCGGGCTTCGTCGTGCCCCGGTCCAGTTCTGCCTGGGCCCGGGCGAGGACGGCGCGCCAGCGCCGCCCGCAGCTGGGCCCTTGCGCCGGCGGAGCCGGCGCCTTGACGGAGAAAAGAGAATCCTCACGAGGCGCCCGGCCGTTAACGGGGAGAGGCCGACCCGGCTCCAAGTTGGCTTGGACCAGCAGGGCTTATGACGACGAAACGCCTACGACCACTGCATGAGTCAACAAAGAAACGGCCCGTGCTGTGTGTCACAACTGCCGCCCCAGTGCCGGATCATTGTGGCGCCGTCCGGGCCGTACCTACCAGATGTTGGCTCGGGCGACCGAGTTGCCGTCAGGTCGAGGCCGGCTGAGAGGGCGGAGTCTTAAGGAGGATGAGCTTAGGTCCTAAGTCGGCTCGCGCCTGGTCGACCATTCGTTGGATGGGGACGTCCTGTGCGAACCACGCGGCCTGGTCCTGAGCCGTAACCAGTCGGTGGCCTGTGCCAAACGGCTCAACGCGCCACTGCGACAGGTCGTGCGCCCGGGCGAGGTGGGCGTCGGTGAGAACTTGGAGCCCGTAAGCGTCGGGGACGCGCTCGGTGTCGAGGCCCCGATGCACGAGGTAGTAGTAGGACGCATCAATGGTCGGGTCGCCCGACGGAAACTGCGGTGGCCAACGATGCCCGGGGTAGATGAGGCCCCTAGCAGACGCGACCGCAGCATGTCCCATCCGCACTCCCGCGTACTCGATCAGGTCTGCGAACTGAACCAGGACTGACCGGATCTCAGCGAGGTTCGACTGCCACGTTCGATCCGTGTCGCGCACCTGGACCGTCATGCGTCCGCTGGAGTCGAAGCACACCCACCGCAAGTGGTCTAGGTCCGGGTTTACACAAAGTGTCAGGTAATCGCTGGCTCCCATGTGGTCGCGGGCGGCCTCCACGGGCAGAAGGAACGAGGTCTCTTCCACTCCCACGTACAGCTCAGCGCGTCCGTCGGCCGTCCATGGGATTGCCCAGTTCATCAGCCGGTCGCGCACGGCCTCGTCGACC
>NZ_JBPGXG010000138.1:0-11399 GCF_056755255.1 Monashia sp. HAY1-5C
GCGGTAGATCGCCGCGACGGCGTCGTCGTCGAGCGGCATGCGACGCTCACCTCCTTGCGCGTCCCGGGTCGTGCACCGTGCGACCGTCCCCGAACCGAGGACGACGCGGGTGCGCACCCGGTTCACCGGACCACCCCTGAACCGTCTCACGTCGCCCTAGCGTGGGGCCCATGGATTCCGACGACGCGCTCGAGCCGCTCGACCCGCACCCCCTGACCGGCCGGCTCTTCCCCTCCCCGGTCCCGCCGGGCACGGGCTGGCCCGGCGACCCGGCCGACGCGTCGACGCCGGTGGCGCACACCGCCGCGGGGGTGGTGCGGCTCGCGCGGACGGCGGCGTCCGTGCCCGAGCTCGACGCGCGCGTCAGCGTGTGTCGGGCCTGCCCGCGTCTCGTCCAGTGGCGGGAGTCCGTGGCGCGCGCCGGCCGGCGTGCCTCGTTCGCCGACCAGCCGTACTGGGGACGCCCCGGTCCCTCCTTCGGGGACCCGAAGGCCCGCGTGCTCGTCGTCGGTCTGGCCCCGGCGGCCAACGGCACCAACCGCACCGGTCGGATGTTCACCGGCGACCGCTCCGGTGACTGGCTGTACGCCGCGCTGCACCGCGCGGGTTTCGCGAACCAGCCGACGGCGGTGTCGGCCGGGGACGGCCTCGAGCTGACCGGCCTGCGCATCGTGGCCACGGTGCGGTGCGCTCCACCGGCGAACAAGCCGACGACGCAGGAGAAGGCGACGTGCGCGCCGTGGCTCGACCGCGACCTCGAGCTCGCCGAACCCCACGTCGAGTCGCTCCTGGCCCTCGGGTCGATCGGCTGGGACGCAGCGCTCGGGGCCGCCCGACGCCGCGGCTGGGCGGTGCCCAGGCCCAAGCCACGGTTCGGCCACGGTGCCGAGGCGCGACTCGTCACCGCGTCGGGACGGGTGGTGCGGCTCGTCGGCAGCTACCACGTCAGCCAGCAGAACACCTTCACCGGCAAGCTGACCGAGGCCATGCTCGACGAGGTGCTCGCCAGGCTGTGAGGGGCCCGTCACGCCTACGCTGTCGAGCATGGAGACGATCAGCATCCCGTGCCCGACGAAGGGGTGCGGCGGCACCGTGACGGTGACCGCCGAACCCGTGCACGGCGGGACCGCGTGGCGCGTCGGTCGGCAGGACGGGGAACCTGCGCTGGCCTGCTCCAACGGATGCGCCTCGCCCGCGGACCTCGAGCATCCCGTCCTGCGCGAGCTGCAGGCCGGCTGAGGAGGCCCAGGTGCCGGGTGCCTCCGCGCGAGAGCCCGGCCCATCCCCGACGGCCCACCATCGAGCGCCTGCCGCGCCCAGGCCGTCGGTTAGCGTGGAGACATGTCCGGGCAGCCGTACTGGGAGAGTGCCGTCGAGCGGCAGATCCGCGAGGCGCAGGAGCGGGGCGAGTTCGACAACCTGCCCGGGGCGGGCAAGCCGCTCGACCTGCGCGACTCCGGCGACCCCGACTGGTGGGTCAAGCGGTTCGCCGAGCGCGAGAACCTCGACCTCGGCGGTGCGCTGCCGGGCCCTCTCGCGCTGCGCAAGGAGGCTGCCACCTACCCCGGTGCACTGGCCGACGTGCGTACCGAGCAGCAGGTGCGCGAGATCATCGAGGACTACAACAGGCGGGTGCTCGCCGACCGGCTCCGGCCCGTGGTCGGCAACCTGCCACCGGTGCTGGCGCGGACGCTCGACGTCGACGAGATGGTCGCCGCCTGGCGGGTCCTGCGCGACGAGCGCGAGGAGCAGCTGCGCCGCGCCCGCGCCGAGCGCGAGGCCGCCGCCGCGGCCGCCCGCCCGCCCGCGCGCTCGTGGTGGTCACGCCTCTTCGGCCACGGCTGAGGCGGCTTCCTCCTCGGCGTCCCCACCTGACGCGGCACCCACCGCGGTTCGGGGGACGAGCAGCGGTTCGGGGCAGGCGCGGGTCGGGTCCGCGCCGCCCGTGCCCCGAACCGCAGCCCCTCGAAGCGGCCGGTCAGCCGGTCAGCCGGTCAGCGGACCGCGGTCGGCAGGAAAGGCCACCCGGTGTGACGCTCAGAGCTGTCGGCTGCTGAGCACGAAGCTGCGGTCGATCTTGAGACGGCCACCCTCCGGCACCAGCGTGAAGTCGGTCCGCTCGAGGTACGTGCGACCGTCCTTGTAGTCGTAGCGCAGCGTGGCCACGACCGAGGACGGGGGCGACGCGTCGACCGCGCTGGCGCGGACCCGGTCGATCGCTGCCCAGAAGCGCTCGTAGGTCTGGCGACCCCCCGCGGTCGTCGTGCGATAGCGCGGCGTCAGCAGTGCCCAGCCGGCGTCGGTGTCGGCCGGCAGTACGGCGTAGTAGTCCCGGATCGCCCCGGCCAGCTCGGCGGCGGTGGGCGGTCCGGGTGACGCCGTGCCCGCGGACGGACGCGTCGGCGCCGGTCGGGACGTGCTCGGGGTCGTCTTGGGGGTCGTCGTGGGGGTCCGTGCGGTGGACGTCGGCCGAGATGTGGTCCGGGGTGGCGACGTGGCCGGCGTCGAGGACGAGGTGGCCGACGACGACCCGCCCGGGTTCGGCGCCAACGCGGTCAGCGGGCCCTCGCGCGTGACGAGGACCAGGACGAGGACGAGCGCTGCCAGCACCGCCGCAGCCCCGAGCACCAGCAGCGCCGGTCGCCGGCGCCGACGGTCGGGCGGCTCCTCCGCGAGCTCGCGCGCTGTGTCGGGCGCTGCATCGGGCGGGACGGGCCGGTCATCGGGGTCGGGTGCGACTGGCAGGACGGCGGTGTGGCCCACCGGGGCGTTCTCGGACGCTGGGCCGTCGGCCGCCTCGGCCGCCTCGGCCGCCTCGGCCGCGTCGGCCGCAAAAGGCACGGTGTCGCCCGCGCCGCGGGCGACGGCGGCCAGGGCTGCCGCGGCCTCCGCCATGAGCGGCCGCGCCTCGGGGTCGGCGGCGAGCATGCGGCCGAGGACGCGCTCCAGGGGCCCGGCGCGACGCGGAGGGTCGATGCGGCCCGAGGCCACCTGGTGCAGCAGGGCCATCGGGTTGTCGCCCACCCCGAAGGGCGGCGTGCCCTCCACGGCGGCGTACAGGGTGGCCCCCAGCGCGAAGACGTCGGCGGCCGGCGTCGACTCCTCGCCCCGTGCGACCTCGGGCGCGAGGTAGGCCGGCGTGCCGGTCAGCAGCCCGCTCACCGTGAGCGAGGCGTCGCCACGGCCGCGGGAGATCCCGAAGTCCGTGAGCAACGGCGTCCCGGTCGTCGTCAGCAGGATGTTGCCCGGTTTGACGTCGCGGTGCACGATACCGGCCTCGTGGGCCGACGCGAGGGCTCCGGCGATCCCGGCACCGATGCGGGCCGCTTCGCGCGGATCGAGCGTGCCGTCGGCCGCGAGGACCTCGTGCAGGCTGCGGGAGGGCAGGTACTGCATGACGAGGCAAGGCGCACCGTCGGCGTCCACCACGTCGTAGACCGGCACCGCGTTCGGGTGGTGCAGGCGCGCCGTGATCCGCGCCTCCCGCATCGCACGCTCGCGGGCAAGGTCGGCCTCGTCCTGGGGGAGGCCGACCGGCGCATGCAGCCGCTTCAGGGCGACCGCCCGGCTCAGCCGCTCGTCCCAGGCGAGCCACACCTGGCCCATGCCTCCGGACCCGAGTTGGTCGAGCAGGCGGTAGCGCCCCGCGACGACGTCTCGTTCCTGGCTCACTGCTGGCAGTCCCTCTCGTCGGCCAGAGGAGTCCTACCCCGCCCGGCCGCGTCGCACACGCGTCCGGGCGTCCGCGGCCGCCGGTTCAGTCCTCGTGGTGCCCGACGAGCGGCACGAGGTCCGCGACTGAGTCGACGACGCGGCTCGGCCGGTACGGGAACCGCTCGATCTGGTGCTTCTGCGTCGACCCGGTGAGCACGAGCACCGTGCGCAGGCCGGCCTCGAGGCCGCTGATGATGTCGGTGTCCATGCGGTCACCGACCATGACGGTCGTTTCGCTGTGCGCCTCGATGCGGTTGAGCGCGCTGCGCATCATGAGCGGGTTCGGCTTGCCGACGTAGTACGGCTGGCGCCCGGTGGCCGTCGAGATGAGTGCCGCGACCGACCCCGTGGCCGGCAGCTTGCCCAGGGCGCTGGGGCCGCTCGGGTCGGGGTTGGTCGCGATGAAACGGGCGCCGTTGTCGATGAGCCGGATCGCCCGCGTGATCGCCTCGAACGAGTACGTGCGGGTCTCTCCGAGCACGACGTAGTCGGGGTCGCGCTCGGTCATGACGAACCCGATGTCGTGCATCGCGGTGAGGAGCCCCGCCTCGCCGACGACGTAGGCGCTGCCGCCGCCGCGCTGGTCGGCGAGGAACTGGGCCGTGGCGAGCGCCGAGGTCCAGATCGCCTGCTCGGGAACGCGGATCCCGCTGAGTCGCAGGCGTGCCGCAAGGTCGCGCGGGGTGAAGATCGAGTTGTTCGTCAGGACGAGGAACCGCTTGCCCGACGCCTCGAGGGCTGCGATGAACTCGGCCGCTCCGGGGATGGCGTCCTCCTCGTGGACGAGGACGCCGTCCATGTCGGTGAGCCAGCTGTCGACGGGCCGGTGATCAGTCATGGGCCCATTGTGGTGGCTGGTGCCCTGGGGCCCCGGGGACGCGCTCAGGACGCGGACGCGGCAGCCGCGGCACCCCGGGCGATGACGAGGTCGACGCGGTCGGCGTCGAGGACGTGCTGGATGACCATCGTCGCGGCCCCGATGACCGCGGCCTGGACCCCGGTCGAGGCGACGACGATCTGGAGGCCGCCCGTCGCGAGCGGCAGCGACCGCCCGTAGACGACCTCGCGGACCCCGGCGACGAGGCTCTCACCGGCCTGGACGAGGGAGCCGCCGATGACGATGACCTCGGGGTTGAGGAGGCTGACGCACGTGGCCAGCACCTCCCCGATGGTGCGCCCGGCCTGGCGCACCGCGTGGGCCGTGGGCACGTTGCCGCCGCGGACGAGCTCGACGATGTCGGCGTTGCTCTCCGCCGCGATGTCGAGCTGCCTGAGCGACCTCGTGATCGCGGGCCCGCTCGCCACGGCTTCGAGGCACCCGGTGTTGCCGCAGGAGCAGAGCACGTCCGGTGCGTGGGGCGCAGCGACGTGTCCCAGGTCGCCCGCGGCCCCGACGGCGCCGCGGTGGAGCCGGCCGCCGCTGATGATGCCCGCGCCGATGCCGGTGGCGACCTTGACGAAGAGGAGGTGCTCGACGCCGGGATGGGCCGTGGCGTGCTCGCCGAGAGCCATGATGTTGACGTCGTTGTCGACGAGGACAGGCACGTCGAAGGACTGGCGCACGCGGGCGGGCACGTCGTAGCCGTCCCAGCCCGGCATGATCGGTGGGCGCATCGGCCGGCCGGTGGAGTGCTCGACGGGCCCCGGCAGCCCGATGCCGATGCCGATGAGGTCGGACGCGTCACGGCCGGTGCCCTCGAGGAGGCGCTGGGTGGCGTCGACGAGCCAGTCGAGGACGGCCTCCGGCCCGTCCGTGATGTCGAGGGGTTCGGCGATCTCGCGAATCGGCTTGCCGCTCAGGTCGGTCAGGGCGACACGACCGTGGGTGGCGCCGACGTCCGCACCGATGACGATGCGCGCCTCGGGGTTGAACGCGAAGCGCACCGGGGGACGCCCGCCGGTGCTCGCCGCCTCGCCGCTGGGAGCGAGCAGGCCGGTGGCGAGGAGGGCGTCGACGCGGGCGCCCACGGTGGAGCGGGCCAGGCCCGTCAGCTTGGCCAGCTCGGCGCGGGTGCGGGGCGTCTCGTCGCGGAGCAGCTGGAGCAGTTCGCCCGCGCCGCTGGCGCCGAGGGCGTGGGGCGACGACGACTCCGGATGGCGCACCCTTGAAGTCAAGCACATGCAGCTTCGACGCGCCATGTGCGCGGCTTTCGCGTCTCACGCCAGAAACTTTTGCTTGACCGTCCGACAAAAGTGGTCCACGGTGTGCCCATGGAATCTCGACGGCGAGATGGAGCCGACGCCCCGCTGCTGCGGATGACCGGCGTCGTCAAGCGTTTTCCCGGGGTCGTCGCCCTGGGCGGCGTCGACCTCGACGTGCGACCGGGCGAGGTGCACTGCCTCCTCGGCCAGAACGGCGCCGGCAAGAGCACCCTCATCAAGGTGCTGGCCGGCGTCCACGAGCCCGACGAGGGCGGCATCGAGTGGGACGGCACGCCGGTGACCCTCCACCACCCCCAGACCGCGATGGACCTCGGCATCGCGACGATGTACCAGGAGCTCGACCTCGTCGAGGGACTCACCGTCGCCGAGAACATCTACCTCGGGCACGAGCCGACGCGCCTCGGGTTCTCACAGCGCAGCACCGCCCGGCGCGGCGCCGCCCGCCTGCTCGCCCGCCTCGGTCACCGCGAGATCTCGCCGTCGGCCGAGGTCGGCACGCTCTCGGCCGCCTCGTGCCAGATCGTCAGCATGGCCCGCGCGCTGTCCCGCGACGCCCGCCTCATCATCATGGACGAGCCGTCCGCCGTGCTCGACGCCGGCGAGGTCGACCAGCTGTTCGCCGTCATCCGCGAGGTCACCGCGCAATGCGTCGCCGTCGTCTACATCTCCCACCGGCTCGAGGAGATCCGCGAGATCGGTGACCGGGTCACCGTCCTCAAGGACGGCCGCACCGTGGCCACCGGGCTCGACGCCGAGGAGACCGGCACGCAGGAGCTGATCCGGCTCATGACCGGCCGCTCCATCGAGTACGTCTTCCCGGACAAGCCGGCCGTGCCCGAGGCCGAGCCCGTGCTCCGCGTCGAGGGCCTCTCGCGCACAGGCGAGTTCACCGACGTGACCTTCGACGTCCGGCCGGGTGAGGTCGTCGGCCTCGCCGGGCTGGTGGGGTCGGGCCGGTCCGAGATCGTCGAGACGATCTTCGGGGCGCGCCGTGCCACCGGGGGCCGCGTCCTCGTCGACGGCCGGCCGGTGCGTCCCGGCTCGGTCGCCGCCGCCGTCCGCGCCGGCATCGGACTGTGCCCCGAGGAGCGCAAGAGCCAGGCACTCGTCCTCGGCGCGTCGCTCGCCGCGAACATCAGCCTCGCCACCCTCGCGCGCTTCTCCCGCGGTGGGCTGCTCGACGGCGACGCCGAGGTGGCGGCCGCCGAGGAGCTCATGGAGTCGCTCGACGTCCGGCCGCGCGGCGTGCACCGCGAGTCGCGGACCCTGTCGGGTGGCAACCAGCAGAAGGTCGTGCTCGCGCGCTGGCTGCTCCGCGGCTGCCGCGTCCTGCTCCTCGACGAGCCCACCCGTGGTGTCGATGTCGGCGCCCGGTCCGAGATCTATGCCCTCGTGCGCCGGCTCACCGACGAGGGCGTGGCCGTCGTCGTCGTCTCGAGCGAGATCCCCGAGGTGCTCGGGCTGTCCAACCGGGTGCTGGTCCTCGCCGACCGCACCGTCCGACACGAGGGTCCGGCCGACGAGCTCGACGAGCACGCCGTCCTCGACATCATCCTGAAGGGAGACGCGGCATGAGCGCCGACGTCACGAAGGTCGACCAGACGCCGGGAACCGTGGGGGCGGGGGACGACGGCGAGCAGCAGGAAGCCAAGGGTGGCCCGGCCGTCGGCGGTGCCGCGGCCCGGCCGCGTGGAGGCCTCACCGGCTTCCTGTCCGGGCCCGCCGGCCGCAGCGCGGGCCTCGTCCTCGCGCTCCTGCTGCTCGTCGTCGTCGGGATCCTCACCGGCGGTGACCGCTTCGCCAGCCCCGACAACGCGTTGACGATCCTGCGCCTCGGGTCGGTCATCGGCGTCGTCAGCGTCGGCATGACCTTCGTCATCTCGGGTGGCGGCATCGACCTGTCGGTGGGGGCCATCGTCGCGCTCTCGTCGGTGTGGGCGACGACGGTCGCCACCCAGGCGATGGCGGCCGACGTCCACTGGGTCGTCATGGTCTTCGCGGCCGTCGCGGTCGGCGCCGGCTGCGGCCTCGTCAACGGGGTGCTCGTCGCCTACGGACGCATAGCGCCGTTCATCGTCACCCTGGCGATGCTGGCCGCGGCGCGCGGCCTCGCCGAGATCATCGCCAAGCGCCGCACCCAGATCGTCCGCGAGCGCGGCTTCATCGAGTTCTTCGGCGGCAGCGTGCTCGGCGTCCCGGTCCTCGTCATCCTGTTCGCGATCGTCGCCGTCATCGGCTGGGTCCTGCTCAACCGCACCACCTTCGGGCGCCGCACCCTGGCCATCGGCGGCAACGCCGAGGCGGCCCGGCTCGCGGGCATCCGCGTCCAGCGGCAGACCATGTACCTCTACGTCCTGCTCGGCGTCGCCTGCGGCATCGCGGCCGTCATGATCATGGCCCGCACGACCACCGGCACCTCGACCCACGGCCAGCTCTACGAGCTCGACGCCATCGCCGCGGTCGTCATCGGCGGCACGCTCCTGTCGGGCGGGCGCGGCACCGTGGTGGGCACCGTCCTCGGCGTCCTCATCTTCACGACGCTGACCAACGTCTTCACCCTCAACAACCTCGACACCTCGACGCAGGCGGTGGCCAAGGGAGCCATCATCGTGGCCGCCGTCCTGCTCCAGCAGCGGGTCTCCCGCACGAGGTCGACCTAGCCCGGACCGGGGCACCCCCGCGCCCGGTCTCGCCGGCCGGCACGGACGGGACCGTCCTGCAGGGGAACCCAGCACCACCGACCTCGGGTCACCGGGTCGCACGGCAACTCACACCCTCAACACCGCTCACATAGGAGTCAGCGTGTCTGCATCACTTCGTCACACCCAGCGCGTCGCCGTCGTGGCGATCGCCATGAGCGCCGCCCTCGTCGCAGCCGGCTGCACGAGCAACGACCCGGCCACGACGCCGGCGGCCTCGACCCAGCAGGCCGCCGGCAACGCCGCGAGCGACAACGACGCCCCGGGCAAGAAGGTCACCATCGGCTTCTCCGGTCCGGCGGCCGACCACGGCTGGCTCGGTGCGATCAACAGCGCCGCGCAGGCCGAGGCCAAGAAGCACGGAGACGTCGAGCTCAAGGTC
The DNA here is from genome assembly GCF_056755255.1 of Monashia sp. HAY1-5C. Classification (NCBI taxonomy): domain Bacteria; kingdom Bacillati; phylum Actinomycetota; class Actinomycetes; order Micrococcales; family Intrasporangiaceae; genus Intrasporangium; species Monashia sp. HAY1-5C. The sequence continues at coordinate 8,959 of NZ_JBPGXG010000138.1, forward strand.
GCCGAGGGCACCAACGACGCGTCTCTGCAGATCAGCCAGATCGAGACCTTCATCAACGACAAGGTCGATGCCATCGTCCTGCTCCCGACCGACGGCGCGGCCCTCACCGAGGTGGCGACCAAGGCGATGAACGCGGGCATCCCGGTCATCAACGTCGACCGCGAGTTCTCCAGCCCGTTCGCGGCCCGCGCGACGGTCCTCGGCGACAACTACGGCATGGGCGTCTCGGCCGGCACGTACGCGTGCACGCTCGTCAAGGACAAGAACCTGTCCAACCCGGTCATCGCCGAGATCGCCGGCATCGACTCGCTGCCGCTGACACAGGACCGGAGCAAGGGCTTCGCCGACGCGCTCAAGGCGTGCGGCCAGACGGTCGACAACCGGGTCGCCGCCGAGTTCACCGTCGAGTCCGGCGAGAAGCAGATGTCCAACCTGCTCCAGGCCGCACCGAAGATCGACATCCTCTGGAACCACGACGACGACCAGGGCGTCGGCGTCATGGCCGCCCTCGACCAGGCCAACCGCCACGAGATGGCCTTCATCGGCGGCGCCGGCTCGGCCAACGCGATGCGCTGGATCCAGGAGGGCAAGATGGAGGCCACCGTCCTCTACCCGCCGACCCAGGCGGCCGACGGCATCAAGCTCGCGCGTCTCATCGCGCAGGGCAAGGGCATCAGCGACCTCGTCCAGGTCGAGGTGCCGCGACGCATCGTCCTCAACGCCCCCGTGGTGACGAAGGCGAACGTCGAGCAGTACCTCCCGCTCGGCTTCGAGTCCTGACCGTACGGGGCCCGCGCCGCGCCGACCGGTGCGGCGCGGGCGCCCCACACCGCCAACGCCCGAGATGAGGACGTCATGACGACCGCACCAAAGCCCACCCTCGGGGTGGGGATGATCGGCTACGCCTTCATGGGCCGGGCCCACTCGCAGGCCTGGCGCAACGCCCGCAGCTACTTCGACGTGCCGGTCGACCCGCGCCTCGTCGCCGTGGCGGGGCGCAACGCCGCGGCCGCCAAGGACACCGCGGACCGCTTCGGCTGGGGCGAGGTCGAGACGGACTGGCGGCGCCTGCTCGACCGTGACGACATCCACGTCATCGACATCTGCACCCCCGGCGACACCCACGCCGAGATCGCCGTCGCGGCGCTCGAGGCCGGCAAGCACGTCCTGTGCGAGAAGCCGCTGGCCAACAGCGTCGGCGAGGCCGAGGTCATGGCCACGGCCGCCGAGGCGGCCCGCGCCCGGGGCGTCCGCTCGATGGTCGGGTTCACCTACCGGCGTGTCCCGGCCGTCGCGTACGCGCGGCAGCTCGTCGCCGAGGGGCGCATCGGGCGCGTGCTGCACGTCCGGGGCGCCTACCTGCAGGACTGGCTCACCGACCCCGAGTCACCGCTGACGTGGCGCCTCCAGAAGGACCGCGCCGGGTCCGGCGCCCTCGGCGACATCGGGGCCCACATCGTCGACCTCGCCCAGCACGTGACGGGGGAGACCCTGACGGGGGTGTCGGCACTGACCGAGACCTTCGTGCGCGAGCGGCCGGTCTGCGACCCCTCGCTCGTCGCCACGAACGGCATCAGCGGGACCGCCGGCGCGAACGGCTCGGCCACCCGTGGTCCGGTCACCGTCGACGACGCCGCCGTCCTCGTGTCGCGTCTGAGCGGCGGAGGGCTCGCCACGTTCGAGGCGACCCGGTTCGCCACCGGGCGCAAGAACGCGATCCGCCTGGAGGTCAACGGGACCCAGGGATCGATCGCGTTCGACTTCGAGGACATGAACGTGCTGCACGTCTTCGACAACGGCAGCCGGTCGCGCGACGCCGGGTTCACCCGCGTGCTCGTCACCGAGGCCGACCACCCGTGGGTGGCCGCGTGGTGGCCGCCCGGGCACGTGCTCGGCTACGAGCACGGCTTCACCCACCAGGCGGTGGACTTCCTCACCGCCGTCGCCGCGGGCGCCGACCCGCGGCCCTCGTTCACCGACGGGCTCCAGGTGCAGCGGATCCTGTCGGCCGTCGAGACCAGTGCGGAGCGGGAGGGGTCCTGGACCCCGATCGTCGGGGCCCGCACGGCGTCTCCCCTTCCCTCCTGACCGCAGGGGTCATCGCGCCCGCCGTCCTGAAAGGAGATCCGGCTCGACCCCCGCACCACCGTCTCTGTCACACCCGAAGGAGCATCCTCACATGCACGACAACGACGTCAAGCCGCTGAAGCTCGCCAAGGGCCTCGGCCTCAACCGACGCCAGTTCATGGCGGCCTCGACCGGGATGGCGGCCGCGGCCGCCCTCACGGCGGCCTCGGCCGGCACCGCCACCGCGGCCGCCGGCGCCAACGGCGTGGTGGTGCCGCCCGGCAAGCGCGGCATCATCCTCTACACCGTCCGTGACGCCATCTCGCGCGACCCGGCCACGAGCCCCTTCGCCTCCGGCTTCAAGGCGGTCTTCG
>NZ_JBPGXG010000139.1:0-11237 GCF_056755255.1 Monashia sp. HAY1-5C
GTGCGCGAGGCCCGTGGAGGGCGGAGTGGGCGGGTCGCTCTCTCTGCCTTCCCCCCCCCCCCCCCCCCCCCCCCCCCCCCCACGCCCACCTGGCTGGCCCGGATGCCGAGCCGTCGGGAGTGGAACGCGCCGCCGAGCGCCACCTGCACCGTCGCATCGCCGTACCAGCTCAGCTCGAGCACCGTGCCCTCCGGCCGGAGCAGGTCGAGGGCGGTCTGCAGGCCCGCCGACGTGGCGCTCGCGTGCACGACGAGGTCGCAGGAACCGCGCGGCAGACCCTCCTCCGGTCGGACGAAGCCGACACCGAGCCGCTCGGCGGTCGAGGCCTTCGACGCGTCGACGTCGACGAGCGTGACGTCCACGCCCGGGAAGCGGGCGAGCAGCCGGGCGACGCTGCAGCCGACCATGCCCGCGCCGACGACGGCCACCCGGTCGCCGAGCAGCGGCGGGGCGTCCCACAGCGCGTTGACCGCGGTCTCGACGGTGCCGGCCAGGACGGCCCGCTGCGCCGGCACACCGTCGGGCACGACGACGACCGCGGACGCGGGCACGACGTACGCGGTCTGGTGCGGGTGCAGGCAGAAGACGGTGCGGCCGCGCAGGGCTGCTGGTCCCTCCTCGACGATGCCGACGGACAGGTAGCCGTACTTGACCGGCGCGGGAAAGTCTCCGGCCTGGAACGGCGCCCGCATCGCGTCCCGCTGGCTGGGTGGCACGGCGCCACGGAAGACCAGCGTCTCGGTGCCGCGACTGACCCCGGAGCACAGCGCGCGCACGAGCACCTCCTCGGGCCCGGGGGCCGACAGCGTCTCGGGCCGGACCTCGCCCCTGCCCGGCTCGGCCAGCCAGAACGCCCGTGCCTGCGTCGTCACGGCGTCAGACTAACCACGGCCGCCCGGCACGACGCGCGCGAACCGGCCGCGCGGCGCAGGATGGCGCTCGAGAGCGGGTGAACCCGGCCGGTGTCGACGGCGTCCTTGCGTGCGACGCGAGCCGGGTGCTCGCCCGACGAGCCGGAGGTGGCGTGAGACGCACAGTTCCCCCGGGCCCGATGGTCGGGCTCGTCAGCGCCGTCGTCCTCGTCGGCGTCCTGAGGGCCGTCCTGGGTCTGGGCGCGGCGGGCACGTGGGTCGGGATAGCCTGTGCCACCGGGCTGTTCGTCGTCGTGACCGACGGGCTCGCGCGGACCGGACGACGGACGCCCGGGCCCGCGGACCGCGTCACCCTGGCCCGCGCGGTGCTGATCTGCGCCGTCGCCGCCCTCGTCGCCGACGCGGCCACCGCGGGTGAGGCAGCAGGCAGCGGCCGGCTGGCCCTCGCGACCCTCGTGGGGCTGGCCTCGCTCGCGCTCGTCCTCGACGCCCTCGACGGACGCGTCGCACGCCGAACCGGCACCGTCAGCACGTTCGGCGCGCGGTTCGACATGGAGGCCGACGCGTTCCTCATCCTCGTCCTCGCCGTGCACGTCGCCCGCGGCCTCGGCTGGTGGGTGCTCGCCGTCGGGGCGGCGCGCTACCTGCTGCTCGCGGCCCAGCGGCTGGCGCCGTGGCTGCGCGGCGCCGTGCCGGCCCGCCGGTGGCGCAAGGCCGTCGCCGCCCAGCAGGGCATCGGACTCACCGCTGCGGCCTCGGGGCTGCTCCCGGAGGCGGTCGCCGCCGCCGTCGTCGGCGTGGGCCTGGCCGCGCTCGCCGTGTCGTTCGGCACGGAGGCGAGCACGCTCTGGCGTCGGCGCACCGAGGCGTCCGTCAGCCGCCCGGTCGTCCCCGAGTCGCCTCTGACGTTCGTCGGGGCAGCCGACCCGGGGATCCCCCTGCCACCGCGGACGACCCGATGAGAGAAGACGTGCCGCAGCGTGGCCGACGCTTTCGCCTCGGCGCCGGTGGACGCGTCGCGCGAGTCGCCCGCGCTGCGCTGACGCTCGTCTCGGTCCTCGTCGTCTGGGTCGCCCTGACCGCCCCGCCGTCGCTGGTCCACGTGAGCCCGTGGGCCCTGCTGCGCGTGCCGGTCGAGGGACTGGTGCTCGGGGCCCTCGTGCTCGCCGTGCCCCGCCGGACGGGGCGGTGGGTCCGCCGCTGGGTCCTCCCGCCGGTCGGGGTGCTCCTCGCGGTGCTCCTGCTCGTCCGGGCCCTCGACCTCGTCTTCCGCGACGTCTTCTTCTACCGCCCCTTCAACCTCCTCAGCGACTGGCGTTACGCGTCGTCGGGCGTCGAGCTCGTGCAGGACGCGTCCGGCCCCGTCGTCGCGACGCTGGCCACGGTCTGCACCGGGCTACTGCTCGTCGGGGTGCTCCTCACCGTGCCGTTGGCCCTGCGCCGGGTCGCCCGCATCGCCGACGGGCACCGCACCGCCGCGCGCCGCGTCCTCCTGGCCCTGACCGGGGTCTGGGTCGTGGCCGCGGTGTCCGGCGCGGCACTCGGCCCCGGGCTGCCGGTCGCGGCGTCGAGCTCGGCGGCGCTCGCCGACGAGCAGGCCCGCAAGGCCGTCCACGACCTGCGCGACCGCGCCGCCTTCGCGACCGACATCCGCACCGACCCGCTGGCCGGCGCCGACCCGTCCACCATGCTCCGTGCCCTTCACGGCAAGGATGTCGTCGTCGTCTTCGTCGAGAGCTACGGCAAGGTCGCCGTCGACGCCCCCCTCGTCGAGCAGGCGCTGGTGTCCGGCACGAAGACCCTTGCCACGCAGGGCTACTCGATGCGCACCGCGTGGCTGACGTCACCGACGTTCGGGGGTTTCAGCTGGCTGGCCCACTCGAGCATCCAGTCCGGGCTGTGGGTCGACAGCCAGCCCCGCTACGACCAGCTCGTGACGACGAACCGCCTCACCCTGAGCCGCGTCTTCTCCCGGGCGGGGTGGCGCACCGTCGACGTCATCCCCGCGAACCGGCACGACTGGCCCGAGGGGCGCGACTTCTACGGCTACGACCGCGTCTACGACGCCCGGACGCTCGGCTACCGCGGCCCCGGGTTCGGCTACGCGCCGATGCCGGACCAGTACACGCTGTCGGCGTTCGACCGCCTCGAGCTCGCGCCGTCGCCGCGGCGGCCGGTCCTCGCCGAGGTCGACCTCGTGACGAGCCACATCCCGTGGGCTCCGCTGCCGCGGCTCGTCGAGTGGTCGACGCTCGGCGACGGCTCGGTCCTCGCCGCGCAGGTCGGGCAGGCCACGCCGCGGGAGGTGGTGTGGCGCACGGACGCCGGGGTCCGCGACGCGTACGCCCAGAGCGTCGCCTACTCCCTCGACAGCGTCGTGTCGTGGCTGACCAACACCCGTGACGACAACCTGGTCGTCCTCGTCCTCGGCGACCACCAGCCGGCCAGCGTCGTCTCGGGTGACGACGCGTCCCACGACGTCCCCGTCGCGCTGCTGACCCGCGACCGGGGCGTCATCGACCGCGTGGCGGCGTGGGGCTGGCAGGACGGCCTGCGCCCCGCGGACAGCGCGCCGGTGTGGCCGATGAGCGTGGTGCGCGACCGCGTCCTCACCTCGTTCCGCTGACCGCCCCAAGGGACCGGACCCGCGACTGAACCGACCCGAGGCACGGGACGTCCTCACCTATGACCACCGAACAGCGGGCCGAGCCGACGGCCGGCTGCGACGCAGAAGGGAGGGTCAGCATGACCCTGCGACTCGTGGGTGCCGTGGCGCTGCTCGTCTCCGCCGCCGTGCACCTCTACCTGTGGTTCAACGGTGTGCGCGACCAGACCGTCGGGCCGATGTTCCTCGTCAACGTCGTGGCCGGCATCGTCATCGCCGGGCTGCTCGTGTGGTGGCGGCACTGGCTCGCGGCCTTCCTCACGCTCGGCTTCGGGGCGGCGACGCTCGGCGCGTTCACGATCGCCTCGACGGTCGGCCTGCTCGGGGTCCACACGGAGTGGCGCGGCGGGTCGGTCTGGGCGGCCGCCATCGCCGAGATCGTGTGCATCGTCATCGGTGCCGCCCTGCTCGTGCGCCAGCGCGGCGAGGTGATGCACTCCCCGGCGCACCGCGGCAGCCACGCCTGAGGCGCTCGCGCGCAGAGCGAGAGACCGACCGCCGCCCTAGGGTGGGGCCATGGCATCGGTGAGGCAGGTGCAGGTGACCTTCGACTGCGCGGACCCCGAGCGCGTGGGCCGGTTCTGGTGCGAGGTGCTCGGCTACGTCGTGCCGGACCCGCCGCCGGGGTTCGACTCGTGGGACGCGTTCGACCGGTCGCTGCCGCCCGAGCGGCAGGGGTCGGCGTTCGCCGTCCAGGACCCCACGGGCGTGGGCCCGCGGCTGTTCTTCCAGAAGGTCCCCGAGGGCAAGGTCGTCAAGAACCGCGTGCACCTCGACGTGCGCGTCGGCACCGGTCTCGTCGGGCAGGAGCGCCTCGACGCGCTCGAGGCCGAGGCGGTGCGGCTCGAGGCCCTCGGGGCCTCGCGGGTGCAGCTGCTCGTCGCGGACGGCTTCAACGAGTCGTGCCAGGTCATGCAGGACGTCGAGGGCAACGAGTTCTGCCTGGACTGACCCCGGGGGCCGTCGGCCTCAGCCGACCTTGGCCACGGTCAGGAGCACCGCGGAGTCCTCGAGCGCCTCGAGCGAGTGCCGCGCGTCCGGAACGACGAGCAGGTCACCGGGCGCCCCCTCCCACGCGGCTCCGTCGGTGCTGAGGCGCACGCGTCCGCGCAGGACGTGCACCGTGGCCTCGCCGGGGTTCTCGTGTTCGGCCAGCGACTGCCCGGCCGTCAGGGCGATGACGGTCTGGCGCAGCACGTGCTCGTGGCCGCCGTAGACCGTGTCGGCGCTGCGGCCGTTGGAGGCCTGGGCGGCGCGTTCGAGCAGCTCCCGGGCGAGGGCGGTCAGCGACGACTTCTCCATGGGCACACCCTGTCACCGCTGCGCCCTGGCGTCGACGGCTCGCCTTCCCCCAGAGGGGCGCGCATCCTCCAGCGATGTGCGTTGCGAGCTGCACCCCTGCGGGAAGCGTGCACTCCTGCGTCGAGGGTGCACCGCTTCCGGAGAATGCACCGATGCACCGGCGTGGAACCGGTGCACGGACGGGGAACGGGGGCCGGCGTCAGTCGAGGTCGTGGACGTCGGCGCGGCGGGCGATCGTCGCGGTCGCCCGGCGGCAGGCCATCGTCGGCACCCGCGGCACGATGTCGTCGAGGAAGCCGTACCGGCGCCGCAGCGACCGGTGGTACGCGTCGTCGGTCGCGTCGGCGGCCAGGGCGGTCCACCAGTCGGCGAGGTCGCCCCAGCCCGGGGCCGCGAGCGAGCCGCCGTACTGCTGCAGCGCGAGGCCCGCGCACAGCGTCGCGAACAGCATCCGCTGCTCGAGCGGCCACTCCGCGAGCGTCCCGACGAGCAGGGCCGCGCCGAAGACGTCGCCGGCGCCGGTCGGGTCCACCTCCTCGACGCGCAGCGACGGCACGCGCGCCTCCTCGCCGGTGCGCTGGTCGATGCCGACGGCCCCGTTGGCCCCGTCGGTGACCACCGCGACCTGCACGCGGTCGGCGAGCGCGTAGAGGGCCTCGACGGTCGACCGGGTGCCGGTGTAGGCCATCGCCTCGACGGCGTTGGGCATGAAGACGTCGCACCGGCCCAGCCGTTCGAGCACCTCGGGCGACCAGCGCTCCTTGGAGTCCCAGCCGACGTCGGCGAACACGAGGGCACCGTCGGCGCGGGCCCGGTCGACCCACGTGCTCGCCGCGCCGAACGCCTCGTCCTCGGCGAGGTCGACCATGACGGCGCGCGTCCGCGGCGGGGTGCCGATGAGCTCGCTCGCGGGCACGGGCGAGGGGTGGCCGTGCGAGACCATGCTGCGGTCGCGGTCCATCGACATCGACACCGTGACCGGGCTGTGCCAGTCGGCGAACCGCCGGCTGCGCGACAGGTCGATGCCCTCCTGCTCCTCGAGGGTGCGCCAGCAGAAGTCGCCGTAGTCGTCGTCGCTGAAGGCGGCGGCCAGCGACGTGCGCAGGCCGAGCCGACGGGTCGCGACCGCGAGGTTGGCGATGCCGCCGGGACACGACGCGAGCCCCTCGGCCCACACCTCGGTGCCCGGCGCGGGCGCCGTCGGCAGGCCGGCGAAGATCATGTCGAGGAAGACCGTCCCCCAGACGAAGACGTCGACGTCCGGCCCGGTGGCGGCGCGCCGGGCGGCGAGCGGGTCGAAGGCGGAGCTCGTCGGCATCGGAACCATGCTGCCATCCACGGCGACCCTGTTAGCGTCGGTTCGGTGAGGACGCGATGAGGCTGGTCGTGCTCGGTGGCGGGGGCTTCCGCGTCCCGCTCGTCCACGGCGCGCTCCTCGGCGACCGCACGGCCGACGCGTCCCGACGCGTCACCGAGGTCGTCCTGCACGACACCGACGCCTCGCGCCTCGACGTCGTGCGCCGCGTCCTCGACGCCCAGGCGCGGGGCCGCGCGGGCGTCACCGCTGCGTCCGGCGGGTCCGGCGCGTCCGAGGGCGCGCCCGCGCCGACGGTCCGGGCGACCACCGACCTCGACGCCGCGCTCGACGGCGCCGACTTCGTGTTCTCGGCGATCCGGGTCGGCGGGCTCGAGGGGCGCACCGCCGACGAGCGCATCGCCCTCGACCTCGGGCTGCTCGGCCAGGAGACCACCGGTCCGGGCGGCGTCGGCTACGGGCTGCGGACCGTGCCGGTCGCCGTCGACGTCGCCCAGCGCGTGGCCCGCCTCGCGCCGGACGCCTGGGTCATCAACTTCACCAACCCCGCCGGCCTGGTCACCCAGGCCATGCAGCAGGTGCTCGGCGAGCGCGTCGTCGGCATCTGCGACTCCCCGCTCGGCCTCGCCAAGCGTGCCGCGGGGGCGCTCGGGCACCGGCTCGACGACGTCGAGATCGACTACGCCGGCCTCAACCACCTCGGCTGGCTCGCCGGCCTGCGTGTCGACGGGCGTGACGTGCTGCCCGACCTCCTCGCCGACCCGGCGCGCCTCGGCGGCATCGAGGAGGGCCACCTCTTCGGCGTCGACTGGCTCCAGACGCTCGGGGCCCTGCCCAACGAGTACCTCTGGTACTACTACTTCACCCGCGACGCCGTCGCGCAGATCACGGCCGCGACCGAGACGCGCGGCGAGTACCTCGTCCGTCAGCAGGCGCAGTTCTACACGGCGGCAAGCGAGTCGGTGGACCCGTTCGCCGTCTGGGATGCCGTTCGACGCGAGCGCAACGCCACGTACATGCAGGAGACCCGCACCGAGGACGGCGACGAGCGCGACGAGTCCGACGTCGAGGGCGGCGGCTACGAGGGCGTGGCCCTCGCGCTCATGGCGGCGATCGCCCGCGACGAGCCGGCCCGGCTCATCCTCAACGTCCGCAACGGCACGACGCTGCCCGGCCTGCCCGAGGACGCCGTCGTCGAGGTGCCCTGCGCCGTCGACGCGTCCGGCCCGCGGCCGCTGCCCGTGACGCCGCTGGCCGGGTCGGCGCTCGGCCTGGCCCAGCAGGTCAAGGCCGTCGACGAGCTCGTCGTGCGGGCCGCTCGCGAGGGGTCGGCGCGGCTCGCCGTCGAGGCGTTCGCGCTGCACCCGCTCGTCGACTCCGTCACCGTGGCGCGGCAGCTGCTCGACGGCTACCGCCGCCGGCTTCCCCGCTTCTACGACGCGCTGCGCTGACCGCCGCCCGTTCTCGTCCGCTGCCGTCGGCTCTCAGGGCAGTCGGTAGGTGCCCGAGCCCGGCAGGAGAACGCCGTTGCGGTCGGTGAACGAGACGAGCAGTGTCGCGGGCGCGGCACCTGGCTGGGGCGTCACCTCCACGACGAGCAGTCCCGGACGCAGGGTGTGGTCGAAGGTGCTCACCGGGCTGGACACGTGCTCGAACGGACGCCCACCGTGGAGGTCGCGCACGGAGGTGACCAGCCAGCCGGTGGGCGCCACGATCGAGGCCCGGTACCCGCGATCGGCGCTCGGCTCGAACGTCAGCACCACGGTCACGCCGGCGACCACGGTCGTGGGTGGCGGGGCCGTCGCCGGGGTCGTCGCCGGGGTCGTCGACGGGGTCCCTGGTCCCGGACGCGTCGTCGACGGAGACGTCGGGATCGTCGGGCCGGTCGTCGTGCCCCGCGGCTGGCGTGCCGGCCGCGTCGCGAGGGCGAGCCTCGACGCGTCGACGACGGCTCCCCGCGAGCCCACCAGCAGCTCGGCCTCGCTGATGGTCTCGACGGCTGCCGCGGCCGCCGTGCGCCCGGCCCGGGGGCCGGGAACGCCGAGGACGATGCCGGGGAACGCCCGCGTGGCCGAGTCGGCGACCGGGGGTGAGGCCGACGCCGGCGGCCGGACCCCTGCGGCCATCGGGGCCGGCGGCGTGCCGCGTCCGAGCAGCCCGAGCACGGCCAGGAGGCCGGCCACGACCACCGCTGCCGCGCCCCCGACGAGAGCGAGGGGCAGGTCGACGCGTCGGAGGCCTCCCGACGCGTCGGACGCCGACGGCGCGGCCGCCGGCCGGCCCTCGACCCCGTGCTGGGCGGCGAGAGTCCCAGCCCCGGCGGCGCCGGAGGCGGCGCCCCCGGCGGCCCCCGTTCCCGAACCGGCGGCGCCTCGACCGGTGGCACCGACGACACCGGCGGCGCCGAAGACACCCGGCAGCAGGAGCGAACCGACGCCCGAACGGATCGTCTCGTTGACGTCGACGAGCCCGACGACCGCCGCCCGGCAGCGCTCGCACGTGTCGAGGTGGTCATCGACCCGGGCACGGTCGCGGGCCGACAGCCCGTCGCGGACGTACCCGCCGAGCAGGCGTCGCACGGCGCGGCACTCGCCCTCGGGGGCCCGCACCAGGAGTTCACCGAGGTAGGCCTGGCGCAGGCGCTCGCGGGCCCGTTTGCCCCGGCTGGCGACGCCGTTCGCGGTCGTGCCGAGCACGGGCGCGAGCTCGGCCGGGCGCTGCTCGTGCACGACGAGGCGCCACAACAGGTCGCGGGCCTCGCCCGGGAGTGACTGCCACGCGGCCCAGACGGCGTCACGGTCGGCGGCGCCGACGGCCAGCTCCTCGGCGGAGGGCTCGTCCGGCGCGTCGAGGTCCTGCTCCTCCCCGCTCAGGACGACGCGCGCCCGGTAGCGGCGGCCGAGGTCGATGGCGAGGCGACGCACGGTGCTCAGCAGGTAGGGCCGGAACGCGGCGTCGGGCCCACCGCCGGACCGGATGGCCCGGAGGGTCCGGGTGAAGGCCTCGCTGGCGAGGTCGTCGGCGTCGCTCGGGCCCGCGACGCGGCCGGCGAGCTGCCGGGCCGCGTCGACGTGCCGGCGCCACAGTGCCTCGTACGCGGCGTCGTCACCGGCCCGGACCCGGTCGACGAGCACGGCGTCGGTCGGCTCCTCGCGGTGCTCCTCCTGAGGTCCTGCCACGTCCTGCGCCGCTCCCTGTCCCGCGTCTCCGGGGCCGCCGCTCGTCCGAGGGCCCAGGTGGGAAGACGCCCGAGGGACCGGATCATGTCGCGGTTCGCCGACCTTGACCAGAGGTCGCGACCGATTCGGGCCGTTCACGGTGTTTCGCGACATGGTCCCGCAGGTGCGGCGTCCCTCCCGGTGTGAGCCCGTGGCGCTGGGGGACTGCGCCCGGGCTCACCGCGCGGTCGGGCGCCGACGGGGCCTCGACCGTGGACGGGCGGGTGCTCCCCAGGAGGGGAGGGGAGCACCCGCACCCGTTCGCCGCGGTGCGGGCGGATCCCCGCGAGCGGTCCACGAACCGTGCCGGATCGGGCAGGATCGGTGGCATGCGGATCGACCTCAACGCCGACGTCGGGGAGTCGTTCGGCGCGTGGACCCTCGGGGACGACCCCGCGGTGCTCGACGTCGTCACGAGCGCCAACGTCGCCTGCGGGTTCCATGCCGGCGACCCGCTGACGCTCCGCACGACGTGCCGCCAGGCCGTGCAGCGTGGCGTCGTGGTCGGCGCGCAGGTCGGGTACCGCGACCTCGCCGGGTTCGGGCGCCGGTTCCTCGACGTCGCGCCCGAGGACCTCGCCGCCGACGTGCTGTACCAGCTCGGTGCGCTCGAGGCGATGGCCCGCGTCGCCGGCACGCGTGTCGCCTACGTCAAGCCCCACGGGGCGCTCTACAACGCCGTCGTGCACCACGAGGCCCAGGCGGCGGCCGTCGTCGAGGCGGTCGCGGCGTACGACCCCACCCTGCCGCTGCTCGGCCTGCCCGGCAGCGTCCTGCTCGACCTCGCCGCCGAGGCGGGGCTGCCCGTCGTCACCGAGGCCTTCGCCGACCGCGCGTACACCCCTGACGGCCGCCTGCTCCAGCGGACCGAGCCGGGCGCCGTCCTGCACGACCCGGAGGCGGTCGCCGAACGGGTGCTGAGGCTCGTGCTCGAAGGCGTCGTCACCGCGGTCGACGGGCGCGACATCGAGGTCGCGGCCTCGTCGGTGTGCTTCCACGGCGACACCCACGGGGCCGTCGTCATGGCGCGCCGCGTCCGGGCCGCGCTCGAGGCGGCCGGCGTCGAGATCCGCCCCTTCGCGGGCTGACGCGTGCGGGCCCGGCTGCTGCCGATGGGCGAGGACGCCGTCCTCGTCGAGGTGAGCGGGACCGCCGAGGCGGTCGCCCTGCGCGACCGGGCCCGCATCCTCGTCCAGGGTGGCAAGGGGCCGTGGCACGGCGTGCGGGAGGTCGTCGCGGCCGCGCGGACGGTGCTCGTCCGGGCCGATGCCCCGCGTCTGGACGCGGTACGGCGGGCCTGCCTCGACCTCGCGGGGTCGCTCGACGTCGACGCGGACGAGCGCCGGGACGGGTCGGACGCGGCGGGCGCGTCGGACGCGGCGGGCGCGTCGGACGCGGGCGGCGTGGTCGACCTCCCGGTCGTCTACGACGGCCCGGACCTCGACGAGGTGGCCGAGCTGACGGGCCTGACCCGTGAGGAGGTCGTGCGCGCGCACACCGGCACCCCGTGGCGGGTCGGCTTCGGCGGCTTCGCGCCCGGCTTCGCCTACCTCGTCGGCGGCGACCCGCGCCTGCGGGTGCCGCGGCGGTCCGAGCCGCGACCTCGCGTACCGGCCGGGTCCGTCGGTCTGGCCGGTGAGTTCAGCGGCGTCTACCCGCAGGGCTCCCCCGGCGGCTGGCAGCTGGTCGGCAGGACCGACGCCGTGCTCTGGGACCCCGACCGTGACCCGCCCGCGCTCCTGCGCCCGGGCACGACCTGTCTCTTATACACATCTCCGAGCCCACGAGACGGAGCTACATCTGGGGGGGGGGGTTGTTGGGGGGGGGGGAGGGGGGGGGGGGGGGGGGGGGGGGGGGGGGGGGGG
>NZ_JBPGXG010000140.1:0-11133 GCF_056755255.1 Monashia sp. HAY1-5C
TCCGTCGTCGGCAGCGTCAGATGTGTATAAGAGACAGGCCCGCGGGCGCAGGCCCACCTCGGCCAGGCACGGCAGGTCCTGGGTGGCCGCGTGGAGGATCCACTCGGCGTCGCCGATGGCCTCGTCGAGCGGGGAGAGGTCGGGGCACGCCACGGGGTCGACGAGCCAGGTCCCGGAGCCGTCGCGCCGCAGCTGGACGAGGTAGGCGCGCTGGCCGTAGCGGTAGCCGGAGGCACGCTCGGCGTCCATGCCCACGGGGCCGGTGCCGGCGGCGATGGCCTCCGCCGCCCGCATCAGGGTCCGTTCGTCGGCGACGACGTCGGGCACGCCGTCGCGCGGGTGCAGCAGCGGCGTCGGCTCGATGGTCGCGGTGGACGTGGCCACCGCGACGGACGACGGGTCCTCGCGCGTCGGGGGGGACGCGTGGCGGTGGGCCGGGTCGCTGCCGGTGTGCTCCTCGTGCACCGTCACCGGCGCTGCCCCGGCAGGGGGACGACGCCGTCGGGCAGCGGCGGGATCCCCGCGATGGTGCACAGCATGTCGGCCCAGGCCCGCAGGTGCTCGACGACGTCGCCGGCGGTGGGGGTCCAGGAGGCCCGGATCTCCATCTCGACGCTTGCCTCGCGGTCGGCGAGCCCGCCGAAGCTCTCGCTGACGACCCGTGTGACGGTGCCCGCCTCCGCCGTCCACGCCAGGCCCCGGCCGGAGAGGGAGTCGCTGAGCCAGGACCACCCGACCGCCCCGAGCATCGGGTCACCCGCCAGCTCGGCCTCGAGCTCCGCGCGCGCGAACGTGACGACGCGCCACTGGCCGTCCCACGTGTCGGGGGCGGCGGGGTCGTGCAGGAGGACGAACCGGCCCGTGGCGAGGTCCTCCTCGGGGTCGGTGACGTCGATGACGTCGGCCGTCAGCGCGGCCGCGTACGGCGCGATGCGCGTCGGCGCAGGCACCTCGGTCAGGCGCACCTCGGAGCGCAGCCGGACGTCGCGGAGGGCGGTCAGCGTCCTCGCGAAGACCGCACCGTGGCCTCCCGGCAACGTTCTGGTGTGCACCAGACGAGGGTATGCCGGGAGCGCCGGATCTGTCTCAGGGCACGCCGGGGCGTTCCGGGCAGGACGGCACAGGTCTGCGCAGGCGTCACGGGCGTCACTCGCGGCCGGGCCCCACAGGCCGGCCGTCCGTCGAGGATGACCGGGGCAGGGGTGCGCCCATGGCAGGATTGACCGGTGCCGACGTATGCCCCTGCTGCCACGCGACAGAGCGACCTCGTGCGTGCCGCGCGCCGCGAGCCGGTGGGCCGCACCCCCGTGTGGTTCATGCGTCAGGCCGGACGGTCACTGCCCGAGTACCGGGCCGTGCGCGAAGGCGTCCCGATGCTCGAGTCGTGCCTGCGTCCCGAGCTCGTCACCGAGATCACGCTCCAGCCGGTCCGCCGCCACGGCGTCGACGCGGCCATCTTCTTCAGCGACATCGTCGTCCCGCTCAAGGCCGTCGGCGTCGACCTCGACATCGTCCCCGGCGTCGGCCCGGTCGTGGCCCGCCCGATCCGCACCCGCGCGGACCTCGACCAGCTCGTCCCGCTGACGCCCGAGCACGTGCCGTCGATCTCCGAGGCGGTGCGGCTGCTCGTCGCCGAGCTCGGCGAGATCCCGCTCATCGGGTTCGCCGGGGCGCCGTTCACGCTGGCCTCCTACCTCGTCGAGGGCGGCCCGTCGAAGAACCACGAGAAGACCAAGGCCCTCATGCACGGCGACCCGCAGCTGTGGGACGACCTCTGCGGCCGCCTGGCCCGGATCTCCGGGGAGTTCCTCCGTGTCCAGGTCCAGGCCGGTGCCAGCGCCGTCCAGCTGTTCGACTCGTGGGCCGGGGCGCTCTCACGCGCCGACTACCGGGCCCGCGCGATGCCGCACTCGGCCGTGGCGCTCGGGGCCGTCGCCGACCTCGACGTCCCGCGCATCCACTTCGGCGTCGGGACCGGCGAGCTGCTCGCCCTCATGGGCGAGGCCGGCGCCGACGTCGTCGGGGTCGACTACCGCGTGTCACTGACCGACGCCGTCGAGCGGCTCGGCCCCGGCTACGCGGTCCAGGGCAACCTCGACCCGGCGCTGCTCTTCGCGCCGTGGGAGGCGCTCGAGCGACGCGTCCGCGAGATCGTCGACGAGGGCCGGCAGGCCCCCGGCCACGTGTTCAACCTCGGGCACGGCGTCCCGCCGAACACCGACCCCGACGTCCTGACCCGCGTCACCGAGCTCGTCCACGAGTACTCGAGCCGCCGATGACGGCCACCGTCCCCGACGCACCCCGAGCCAGCGCCCCCGGCGTCGAGTCGGTCGCGGCACCGTCGGTCGCCCGCTCGAGCCTGACGATGTTCGGGGGCTCGATCGCCTCGCGGGTCCTCGGCACGGTCCGCGCCGGCCTCATCACGGCGATCATCGGCGCCAGCCTGGCCGGTGACGCGTTCTCGCTGGCGAACACGCTGCCGAACGTCCTCTACATGCTGGCGGCCGGGGGGATCCTCAACGCCGTCCTCATCCCGTCGCTGTCCCGGGCGATGCGGCTGCCCGACGGTGGGCAGGAGTTCACCGACCGCGTCATCACCCTCGCCCTCGTCGGCATGGCGGCCATCACCGTCCTCGTCACGGCGGGGGCCGGCCTGTTCGTGTGGATGCTCGCCGGCACCAGCCAGCCGAGCGTCAAGCAGCTCGCGCTCGCCTTCTCCTTCATCACCCTGCCGCAGATCTTCTTCTACGGGCTGTTCGCCCTCCTCGGCCAGATCCTCAACGCCCGCGGCAAGTTCGGCGCGTTCGCGTGGGCCCCGTTCATGGCCAACGTCGTCGCCGTCACCGGGCTGGTCGTCTTCATCGTCCTGTACCCGGCGCCGCGCCAGTTCCACGAGGGGCAGCCGTTCCCCCGGACCCCGGAGCAGTGGACGCCCGGCATGGTCTGGCTCTTCGCCGGGTCGGCGACCCTGTCGGTCGTCGTCCAGGCGCTGTGGCTCGTGCCGGCCCTTCGGGGCACCGGGTTCCGGTACCGCCCGCGGTGGGGCGTGCGTGGCGCGGGTCTCGGCGGGGTGAGCCGGCTGGCGGTCTGGGCCTTCGTCGGCCTCGTCGTCTCGCAGCTCGGCTTCTTCGTGAGCCAGGGCGCCCTGAACCACGCGGTCAGCCGGGTCCCGGAGAAGGTCGCCGTCGGCGGGCCGGCGGTCTACGGGATCGCGTTCACGATCTTCATGCTGCCGCACGCCTTCGTCACCGTCTCGATCGTCACGGCGCTCTTCCCGCGCCTGTCCGCCGCGGCCGCGAGCGGACGCCTGGAACGCATGCGCGAGGACGTCCGCACCGGTCTCGCCCTGCCGCTCGTGGTCAACGTGGCGGTCATGGCCTTCGTCATGGTCGAGGCCGAGCCGATCATCGCCCTGCTCAACCCGGGCCTCAACCTGCGCTCCGTCGAGACCGCGGCCATCACGCTCGTCGTCATGATCCTCGGGATCATCCCGTTCGGCGTCGACCTGCTCTGCTACCGCACGCTCTTCGCCCTGGAGGACGGCCGGCCGACCTTCGTCATGCAGGTGCTGCTCACCGGTACGAGCCTGTTCGCGCTCGGCGTGACCCTCGTCGTGCCGCCGCAGTACGCCGTCGCGGTCATGGCCTTCGGGCAGACCGCCGGCAACGTCGTCTCCTGCGCCTACGGGCTGCGGGCCTGCCGACGCCGCGTCGGCCCCCTCGGCGGCGCCGCGGTCCTCGACACCGCCGCCCGCGTCGGCGTCGCGGCCCTCGTCGCCGGCCTGCTCGCGATGGGCACGCACAACGTGCTCGCCCCGATCCGCGTCTACGCGGCCGAGGGCGACGGCACGACGGCGGTGGGCCGGATGATCGCCAACGCCGTGGAGATCGGCCTGGTCGGGGTCGTGTTCACCGTCGTCTACATCGGGGTCGCGCACCTGCTCCACGTCCGCGAGGTCCGCGAGGTCGCCGGTCTCGTCCGCGGGCGCCTCGGCCGCTGACCGCGTCCCACCCGACGCCGGCCGCGGCCGAGGACCGAGGTCAGCGACCTGGTGCCGGCGTGGCCGGGCCGCCGTGCTCCTCGGGTTCTCCCGTTCCGGCCGAGGAGGCTGCGGGAGCAGGACCGCCCGAGCTGGAACCGGCCGAGCCCGAACCTGCCGACCCCGAACCGGCCGAGCCGGAACCGGCCGAACCCGAGCCGCCGGTGCCCGAGCCGCCGGTGCCCGAGCCGGCCGACCCGCCGGGGGCCGCGAGGGCCGGGCTCGCAGCCGCGGGCCGGCGGCGTCGGACCCGGAGGACGACGAGCGCGACGAGACCGAGGACGACGAGCCACGGCAGCAGCGCGGCCAGACCGGTGACGATCACCGTCGCCGAGGTCAGCAGGCCCTCCCACGCTCCGCGCAGCCGGGACGCCACGTCCTCGCCCGTGGTGGCCACGACCGGTGTCGTCGCGGCGGTCCACAGGGTCAGCGTTACGTCGCTGTTCGTCGTGCGGCGGTCGAGCTCGGCGAGCCGCTGCTCGAGTGCGTCGAGGTCAGCCTGACGGCGGCTCAGCTCGCTCTCGAGCAGGACCACCTGCTGCAGGTCGGTCGCCTTGGTCAGCAGGGCCCGGACCCGGGCGATGCTGTCGCGGGCCGGCTGCACCCGGGCTCGGGCGTCGACATAGGTGTCGGTGACGTCCTCGGTCTGGGAGGACCGGTAGGACACCGACCCGAGGCGGGACAGCTCGGTGAGGACCCCGTCCAGCTTGTCGGCCGGCACGCTGAGCACCATGCGGGCCTCGTCGACTCCCACCGGCTCGGCGATGGCCGGTGAGTCACCGGCGCCGTCCGGGGCCGGCTCGGGGGAGCGGAGACCACCCGGCGCGCCGTAGCGGCCCGTCGGGTCGGCGGCGGTGACGACGTTCTCGAAGGTGACGACGCCACCGGCCTCGGAGGTGACGACCCGGGCTCGGGCACTGGCGGCGACGAGGTCGCCGACCTCGACCCCGAGCCACGCCGTGCGCGCGAGGCGGGCCCCGAGGTCGGCAGGCAGCGCGTCGGCGAGCCCCGAACCGGTCGTGCCCGAACCGGTCGTGCCCGTGGCGGCCCCGCCCTCGGACGTGTCCGGCGTGGGACGCCGGCCCTCCGTGGGCGCCTGCGGGGCCGCCTCCTTGCCGACGCTGCCGCTCCCGGACGAGTCACGCCCGGACCCGGTCCCGGCGACGGACTCCGACCCTCCGCTGGCACGGGTGCCCTCACCGACCCGGCCGAGGACGGACAGCCCGACGGGCACCGCCAGGGCGAGGACGGCGACGGCGACGAGGGCGGCGGCGAGCCATCGGCGGCGGTCCCGTGGAAGTCGGTCGAGGTGGGGACGCAGGCGGGCGAGCTGTTCCATGGCGGGCCTTCCGACGGGTCGCCCGGGCCGCGGCCCCTCTCGGCCGTGTCCGTCGGCGACGTCCTGCCGGGAAAGACACCGGGGCAGCGGCGAACGTTGCGGGGCGGCCCGTCGCTCAGGCGTCGTCGTCGGGGCTGACGCGGCGGGCCCGCCGAACCCGCCGGACCCGCCGGACCACCAGCCAGCCGACGAGGGCCACCGCGGCCGCGACGACGAGCCGGTCGAGCATCCCCGAGTACCGGTCGACGAGCTCGTACCGCGACCCCAGGGCCCAGCCGAGACCGATGAGGAGCGCGTTCCACGCGGCGCTGCCGAGCAGGGTCATGAGGCTGAACCGGCCGAGCGGCATCCGCACCGCCCCCGCCGGCAGGGACACCAGGCTGCGCACCCCCGGGACGAGCCGGCCGACGAGCACGGAGCGCCGACCGTGCCGCGTGAACCACCCCGTCGCCCGGAGGAAGTCCTCACGGTCCACGAGCGGCAGCCGGGCGAGCAGGTCGACGGCGCGGTCCTGCCCGAGCCGGGCCGCGAGCAGGTAGAGCACGAGCGCTCCGAGGTAGGCACCAAGAGTGCTCGTGAGCAGGAGCAGGCCGAGGTCGAGCCGGCCCTGTCGGGCGATGAAGCCGGCGAGCGGCAGCACGACCTCGCTGGGGATCGGGGGCACGACGGTCTCGAGGAGGGCGAGGACGCCGACGCCGAGCTCTCCGAGCGTGGCGATGACGCGCATCGCGAGGCCGACGAGGCCGGACGGCTCGGCCGCGACGTACGCCTCGGGGCTCGTGGCCTGCACGGTCATGGCGCCATCATCACATCCGGTCCCGATGGCCACCCGGCGCGGGGCCTCGGGTCGCGGGGTGCCACAGTGGGCCCCATGGGTCGCAGGAGCGTGGCGGTCGTCGGTGGCGGGATCAGCGGTCTGGCGGCCGCCTGGGAGCTCGTCCGCTCCGGCGGCCCGGAGGGCGTCGACGTCACGCTCCTCGAGGGGTCCGACCGCGTGGGCGGCAAGCTGCGCCTCGCCGACGTCGCCGGGGTGCCGGTCGACGTCGGGGCCGAGTCAGTGCTCGCGCGCCGTCCCGAGGCGGTCGCGCTCGTGCAGGAGCTGGGCCTGGCCGACCGGTTGACCCACCCGGCCCCGGTCGGTGCCTCGGTGCTGGCGGGCGGCCGCCGCCGGCCGCTGCCGAAGGGCACCCTCATGGGGGTGCCCTCGTCCCCCGAGTCGCTGCACGGGCTGCTGTCCGAGGCGGAGGTCGAGCGGGTGCGCGCGGAGCGCGTCACCGGTCCCGACGGGTCGCACGGTCCCGATGCCCCCGACGTGTCCGTCGGCGACCTCGTCGACGCCCGCCTGGGACCCGCCGTGACGGACCGCCTCGTCGAGCCGCTCCTCGCCGGCGTCTACGCCGGGCACGCCCGCGAGATCTCGGCGGCCGCTGCCGTGCCGGCGCTGGCCCGGGCCGCCCGTGAGGGTCGTTCCCTGCTCGACGTCGCCCGCGAGTCCGCCGAGGCGGGCGCCGCGTCCGCCGGGCTGCCCGTGTTCGCCACCGTGGAAGGCGGCCTCGGCACGCTGCCGGTCGCTCTCGCCGAGGCCCTGGCGGCAGCCGGCGCCCGGGTGCGCACCGGTGCCGTCGTCCGTGGCCTCCGGGTCGACGGCGACGGCTGGGTCGTGACGACCGGACCCACGACCGCCGAGGTCGACGAGCGCTACGACGCCGTCGTCCTCGCGACCCCGGCCCGGCCCACGTCACGCCTGCTCGCCGGCGTCGCGCCGGGGGCCAGCGCCGCTCTGGCCGCCATCGAGTACGCGTCGATGGCGATCGTCACCCTCGCCCTCGACGGTCCGCCGCCCGCGGTGCTCGAGGGCAGCGGCTTCCTCGTGCCGCCGACCGAGCCGCTGTCGATCAAGGCCTCGACGTTCAGCACCGTCAAGTGGCCCTGGTTGGCCAGGGCCCACCCGGACCGGACGTTCCTCCGGGCCTCGCTGGGACGCCACCGTGACGTGGTGACGCTCCAGCGCTCCGACGACGAGCTCGTCGCCACGGCGCTGGCCGACCTGCGCACCGTGCTCGGACCGGGCCTGCCGGACCCGGTGGCCGCGCACGTCCAGCGCTGGGGCGGCGGCCTGCCGCAGTACGCCGTCGGTCACCTCGACCGCGTCCGCGCGGCGCGCCTGCTGCCGCCGGGACTCGCCGTCTGCGGCGCCGCCTACGACGGCGTCGGCATCCCGGCCTGCATCGGGTCGGCCAGGGCGGCGGCGCGCGACCTGCTGACCCGGTGGTCGGACGCCCCGGCGACCTTGGGATGATGCGGTCATGAGCGAGCGCCTGACACCGGCCCGGATGCGGGAGATCAACGACACGATCCGCTACAGCATGTGGTCGGTGTTCGCGTCGGCGACCCCGCTCGGTGACGACCGGGGCGCGCTGCTCGGCGACCTCGAGGGCTTCCTCGACGACATCGCCGGCGAGGGCGTCGTCGTCCGGGGTCTCTACGACGTCGCGGGCCTGCGCGGCGACGCCGACGTCATGGTCTGGTGGCACGCCGAGTCCATCGAGCTGCTCCAGTCGGCCTACCACCGGCTGCTGCGCACCGAGCTCGGGCAGCACCTCGAGCCGGTGTGGAGCTCGGCGGCGCTGCACCGGCCGGCCGAGTTCAACAAGAGCCACATCCCCGCCTTCATGGCCGAGGAGCAGACCCGCAGGTACCTCTGCGTCTACCCGTTCGTCCGGTCCTACGACTGGTACCTGCTCGAGGACTCCGAGCGCCGCGACCTGCTGCGCGAGCACGGCCAGATGGCGCGCGACTACCCCGACGTGCGGGCCAACACCATCGCCTCGTTCGCCCTCGGCGACTACGAGTGGCTCCTCGCCTTCGAGGCCGACGAGCTGCACCGCATCGTCGACCTCATGCGTGAGCTGCGCGCCTCGCGCGCCCGGCTGCACGTGCGCGAGGAGGTCCCGTTCTTCACCGGGCCACGCGTCGAGCCCGCCCAGCTCGTCGCCAACCTGCGCTGAGGCGTGCCGCCGGGGTGGCGGTCAGTCCTCGCCCCGGAACAGCCTGCCGACCCCGGCCGCGATCGGGATGAACAGGAACACGAACCACTCGCCCGTGCGCAGGAACACGAGCAGCGCGATGAACGGCGACAGGGTCACGAGGGCTCGCCCGAGGCGCGCGCCGAACGACGTCGCCGGCTGCGCGGCGGGTCGCCCGGGGGCGGTGGACGCTGCCCGGGCCGGGGCGACGGGGTCGAACCTCGGCCGGGGCTCGGGCAGGTCGGTGAACAGCGCCTCGATCTCGCGCCGCGTCACGGCGTCGGCGGCCTTCCCTCGGCGGTCCTCGTACTCGAACGCGTCGAGCCGGCCGGCCTGCCGGTGCGCCGCGAGCGCCGCGAGGGCCTCCTGGCGCTCGCGGTCACCGATGCGCAGCTCGCCGTCGCCCTCCATGGGACCAATCTAGGCGCGGTGACCTCAGGCGTCCCCGGTGCTCGTGCCGGTCGCCGGCTCGAGGCGTAGCGAGATCGAGTTGATGCAGTAGCGCTGGTCGGTGGGGGTGTCGTAGCCCTCGCCCTCGAAGACGTGGCCGAGGTGCGAGCCACAGGTGGCACACCGCACCTCGACGCGCTTCATGCCCAGACTGCGGTCCTCGATGTACTCGACGCTGTCACCGGCGAGGGGGGCGTAGAAGGACGGCCACCCGCAGTGGGACTCGAACTTGGTGTCGCTGCGGAACAGCTCGGCGCCGCACGCCCGGCACGAGTACACGCCTTGGGTCCTGGTGTCGGTGTACTCGCCGGTGAAGGCGCGCTCGGTGCCCGCCTCGCGGAGCACGTGGTACTCGGCGGGGGAGAGGGCGTCACGCCACTCCGCGTCGGTGCGCTGGACGGCGTACGGCTTACGGGAGGTGCTCTGGTCGCTCATGTCCGGGCAACGCCGGGGCCCCCGCGTTTGTGCCCTGCCTCGTCGCGGCGCAGGTCGGGCGCAGGCGACGGCCCGGGCGTGCCGGTTGCGCACGCCCGGGCCGCCTGCCTCACTTCTGCTTCGGCGGGACGGAGCACGTGGCCGTCGCCGTGTTGCCGGCGGCGTCGGTCGCGGTGACGAGCAGGTCACCCCGCACCGTGACGTCCCAGTCGACGGCGCCCGAGCCCGCCACGGCCGACGGCGTCGCCCCCGGAGCCTGGGTCAGCTTGATGTGCGTGCCGGGCGCGTACGGGCCGAAGGTGGAGCCCGAGGCCGTGTCGGAGAGCGTCACGGACACGCCGGGCAGGTTGTCGGTCGCGACCAGCTGGAAGAAGCCGGAGCTCGCGTAACCGACCGGCGTCCTGCCGGCGGGGTTGACGCCGGGGCCGCAGGCGACGGTCGGCGGCGTCACGTCGTTGACCTTGATGCTCACGGTCTGGACGAAGCCCGGCCCGGCGTCGGCGCCGTTGACGAGGAACGTCGACGTGCACGTCAGCGTCGAGCCCTGCGGCGCGTCCGAGGCCACGGTCACGGCCTCGTCGAGGGCGAGGTCGGTGCCGCTCGTCACGGTCTGCGGCAGCGACGGCGAGTACGACACGGACAGGCCCGGGTCGCACGCGACGTTCGCCGTCACCTCGGCCGGCAGGTTGCCGAGGCCGGCGAGGATGGCCGCGGACACGCCGCCCGGTGCGACGCTCGGGAAGAAGGTGCCCGAGGTCGCGGCGGTGATCCGCGTGGCCTGCCCGGTGGCGTCGAGGCCGTCGCCGAAGCCGGAGTTCACGTTGATCGCGATGACCTGGGCGGAGACACCCTGGAGGGAGGCGATGGCGTCGGCCTCGCTGTGCCCGTTGCTCGGGTCGTGGCCGCTGGCGTCGCCGAACCAGACGACGATGCGCGTCGAGTCGGGCCGGAAGGAGATGGCGTCGCCCCCCGAACCGACCTGCCACAGCGCGTTGAGCTGGGCCTCCGGAAGGTCGCCGCCACCCCCGGCCGAGAGGCTGTTGATCGCGGTCTGCGCCGTGGTCTGGTCGCCGGTCAGGCCCGACTCGACCTGGAAGAGCTCGGGACCGTCGCCGACGTCCTGGTAGGACGTGATGGCGAACTGGGCCTGGGGCTGGGCCGCCTGGACGCTCGAGACGATGGAGCTCATCTCGGACTTGACGTTCGCGATGGCCGGGCCCATGCTGCCCGTCTCGTCGACGACGAGCACAATGTCGGGCTTGGGCGGTATCTCCGGGGTGCTGACCGTCTTGGTGACGTGGACGGTCTGGCCCGGGTCGAGGGCGGCGTCGTAGGTGGCCGGGCTGACGCCGGCACCGAACGCGACGGCCGGGACCCCGACGAGGGCTCCGGTTGCAAGGATCGAGAGTGCGCCGCGGCGCATTCCGTTGAGCACGGTTGTCCCCTTTCGTGGGACGTGAGGGATGGGTGGGGCCGGAATCCGTGCCTCCGGCGCGGCCCCGAGGCGGGCGGGGGACGCCACGACCCCGAATGGCAGTCGTCCCGGCCGTCGACGGTCCTGGGTGGTGGACCGGGGAGGTGTCGGGCACCGGCGATGGAGGCGCCGGCGCTCGAGTCTCCCTGCCCCTACCGTGGCGCGGCCTGTCCGTTTTGATACGAGAACCGCCGGAATGTGTGGCTGCTGGGACGAGCGGGGCACCGTTTGCCACGATGGGGCCCGTGGAGCAGCGCCAGAGGGTCCCTCGACCGCTCCTCGCCGCCACGGAGCCGGTGGTGCCGGGGCGCTACGGCCTCTGGCTGGACGGCGGCCTCGGGCACGCCCGCGTCGGGGACATCCTCGACGT
>NZ_JBPGXG010000141.1:0-11048 GCF_056755255.1 Monashia sp. HAY1-5C
CGTCGGGACCGTGCAGCACGAAGTCCACGACGAGCAGGCGCTGTTCCCCCTCCCCCTCGACGGCACGGGCCGTGTACGTGCGCACGTGCCCGCGCTCGTGCTCCGGAAGGGCCAGCCACGCGGCATACCAGCCGTCGCGGTCGAGCCGCGGCACCCCGTGTCCCGGTGACGGGATGATGAGCTTGACGCGCTGGTCGAGGGTCGGGCCCTCGGGGCCCAGGTGCTCGAAGCCCTCACCTCCCAGGCGGATCCGCACGAACGACGGGCTGAGCCGCTCGACACCGCGCACGACGGCGGTGAGCAGCAGGGCAGGGGCGACGGCAGTGGTGGTCATGCGATGTCTCCGATCCGTTCCCGGGTCCGGCTCGACGAGACCGGGACGACGAGCGGCGAGCCCGTCACCGGGTCCGCGACGACCCGGCTGTCCAGGCCGAACACCCGGGCGACGAAGTCCTCGTCGACGAGCTCGGCGGGCGCACCGCTCCCGACGAGGCGGCCGTCGCGCAGCGCGAGAACGTGGTCCGCGTAGCGCGCAGCCAGGTTGAGGTCGTGCAGCACCATGACGACGGTGGTGCCGTTGCGGCGGTTGAGGTCGCGCAGCAGGTCGAGCACCTCGACCTGGTGGGCGACGTCGAGGTAGGTCGTGGGCTCGTCCAGGAGCACGACGTCGGTCTGCTGCGCGAGCGTCAGCGCGATCCAGACGCGCTGGCGCTGGCCGCCTGACAGCTCCTCCACGTGCCGCTCGGCCAGGTCGAGCGTGCCGGTGGCCTGCATCGCGCGGGCGACCGCCTCGTCGTCGGCGGCGGACCAGCGTCGCGTGAGCCTGTGGTGCGGGTGACGGCCACGGCCGACGAGGTCGACGACGGTGATGCCCTCGGGCAGCGGCGGGCTCTGCGGCAGCAGCGCGACCCGACGCGCGAGCTCCTTCGGCCGCAGGGACCACACGTCGTCCTCACCACTGGCCCTGGCGAGGTGCACCTGGCCCGCCGTCGGCCGCAGCAGCCGCGAGAGTCCGCGCAGCACGGTCGACTTGCCGCAGCCGTTGGGCCCTACGACCACCGTGACCTGCCCGGCGGGCACGTCGAGGTCGAGACCTTCGACGACCGTGCGACCGTCGTAGGAGAGGGTGAGCCCCCGCGCGCGGATGGCGGGGGCGCGCGTCGCCGCCGAGGGCGTCGGCCCGGGGCTGAGGGTCGCCGTGGTCATGTCACGCCTTTCCGGCTCGACCCGCGGAGACGAGGACCGCGAGCATGAGTGGGGCACCGAGCGCGCCGGTGACGACGCCGACGGGGAGGTTGACGTCGGGGATGAGGTAGTCGCCCGCGAAGTCCGAGAGCACGACGATGACGGCGCCGACGAGGGCGGCCGCCCAGAGCGAGGGCCGGCCGCGGCACAGCCGCCGCGCGATCGGCCCGGACACGAAGGCGACGAAGGCGATCGGGCCGGTCGCGCTCGTCGCGGCAGCGGCCATCGCGACCGCGACGAGCAGGCCGAGTCGGGCTCGTCCGGCCGGGGCGCCGAGGGTCGCCGAGAGGTCGTCGCCGAGCTCCGCCAGCCGCATCCACGGGCCGCAGACCGCCAGCAGGGGCGCGAGCACGAGCAGGGCGGCGGCGAGCAGCCCGATGACCGGCCACGTCGCCCGGCCGAGCGAGCCGGTGAGCCAGACGAGTGCGTCCTGCGCATCCTGGATCGACGTGCGGGTCATGACGAGCTGGATGACGCTCGAGAGCAGGGCTGCGACGCCGATGCCGACGAGGACCATCCGCTGGCCGGCGAGCACGGTCCCGCGTCCGACGGCATACATGAGCAGGCTCACGGTCACGGCGCCCGCAAGGGCCGCGGCGGGGAGCCAGACGCCCTGCGCGTCGAGGAACGTGAGAGCGACGACGGCCGCCGCCGAGGCGCCGAGGCTGATGCCGATGACGTCGGGGCTCGCCAGCGGGTTGCGCAGGGTCGTCTGGAACATCGCGCCCGCGGCGCCGAACGCGAGCCCGGCGAGGGCACCGATCACCGCGCGCGGCAGCTTGGCCTCCATGACGATGAACGAGGCGCCGGGGGCGTGCGGCAGCGTGTCGCCGCGCAGGATCGCCACGAGGTCGGTGATCGCCACCAGGTAGTCGCCGAGGAGCACCCGCACGAGCACGGCCCCGAGCGCGCCGGCGGCGAGGACCGCGATCACGAGGCGGACCCGCCGGGCCGGCCGGCGGCGGGCGCGACGCACCCGGTCGAGCTCGGCGGCGGGAGCTTGTGACGTGCCGCTCGCGGTGGTGGCGGTTGCGGCGGTGGCGATGGCGGTCACAGCCCGGCCATCCGTCCGCGACGCACGAGCAGCACGAAGAAGGGCACACCGACGACGGCGGTCATGATGCCGGCCTGCACCTCGCCGGGCCGGGCGACGAGGCGACCCACCGTGTCGGCGAGGAGCAGCAGCGCGGGGCCGGCGACGAGGCACACGGGGATGATGCGGCGGTGGTCGGGGCCGACGAGGAAGCGCGCCACATGGGGCACGACCAGCCCCAGGAAGCCGATCGGCCCGGCGAGCGCCGTCGAGGCACCGCAGAGCACCGCGACCCCGAGCGCGGCCGCCGCACGGGCCAGCACGACGTTCTCGCCGAGACCGCGGGCCAGGTCCTCGCCGAGGGCCAGGGCGTTGAGGCGCCGGACCGTGAGCAGCACGACGACGAGGCCGACGGCGAAGAACGGGAGCACGGTGACGACCAGGTCGAGCCCGCGGCCCCCGATCGTGCCGACCTGCCAGAAGCGGAAGGAGTCGAAGGACTGCTCGCTCGACACGAGCAGTCCGGACGACCAGCTCGCGAGGCCGGCCGTGACGGCCGCGCCGGCGAGCGTGAGCCGCAGGGGCGTCCCGCCTCCCCCGGCCAGCCCTGCGAGGGCGTGGACGAGCACTGCGGCCAGCCCGGCACCCGCCATGGCCCACCAGACGTAGCCGGTGAGCGAGCCCACCCCGAGCACCGCGATCGCCACGACGACGGCGAGGCTCGCCCCGGCGTTGACCCCGAGCAGGCCCGGGTCGGCGAGCGGGTTGCGGGTCAGGCCCTGCATCGCGGCGCCGGCGACGGCGAGCGCCGCCCCGACGAGGACGCCGACCGCCGTTCGAGCCAGACGTGCCTCGATGATGCCTCGGTCGGCGGCGGCCTCGCCGTTGCCGGTGACCACCTGCATGACGTTTCCGAGGGCAATCCCCTTGGAGCCCAGGGTGATCGATGCGAGCACGGCCAGGAGAAGGAAGAGGACGAGCACGGCGACGAGCACCGGCCTGCCGCCCGAGCGGGTGGAGGCGGGAGCCGTGACACCCGTCCGGTCGGCGGTCCGTGTGGTGGGCATCAGGCGGCGTCGGCCTTGTCGGCGGCCGCCGCCACGAGGGGGACGAAGAGCTCGGTCAGGTACGGGATCGACAGCGGGGTCGGCGAGCTCATCGTCAGGCCGACCCTCTCGTCCTTGGTCGCGACGAGTGCGCCGGACCTGATGGCGGGCACCTGGCCGACGAGCGGGTCCTTCGTCATGGCCGGCACCTCGGAGTCCTCGGTGATGTACGTGAGGAAGACGTCGGCCTGCAGCCTCGTCGCCTGCTCCGAGCTCACGGTGAGGTAGAACTCCTTGGAGCCCTTGGCCCGCTCCTCGACGAACGGGGCGTTCTTCATCCCGAGCTCGGTGAGCATCCGCGGGCGCAGGTCGCTCGGGGTGTAGAACCCGATCTGCGAGAGGTCGGTCGGCGCGATGTAGCCGTAGATGAAGGTCTTGCCTGCGAGCTGCGGGTACTTCGCCTTGGCGGCCTCGAGGACGGCGACGGTCTTCTTCTCGACCTCGTCGGCCCGCTTCGTGCGGCCGAGGGCCTTGCCGATGGTCTCGAGGGAGTCCTGCCACGCGGTGCCGTAGGCGACCTCGGGATAGGCGACGACGGGCGCGAGCTTGCTCAGCTTGTCGTACTCGTCCCTGGTGATGCCGGAGTTGGTCGCGAGGATGAGGTCGGGCTGCAGCCTGGCGATCTCCTCGACCGGGTTGCCATCGGCGTCGTCGAAGCGGGTCGGCCGCGCCCCACCGATGGCGGCGAGTCGCTCGTCGAACCAGTCGGTGGAGTGGTTCTCGTTGCCGCCCCAGGTGACCTTCGGCGCTCCGACCGGAGCCACACCGAGGGCTGCGACGTGGTCGGCGTCCGACCAGCCGAGGGTCACGACGCGCTGGGGCTCCGCGGTGATGGTCGCGGTGCCGAAGGCGTCCTTCAGCGTGACCGGGAAGGCACCCGGCTCCACGCCCCCCGCGGCGGCCGGGGCATCGGCGGGTGCGGACGCACCACCCGGGGCCGGCCCGGTCGTGCACCCGGTGAGGACGAGGGCTGCTGCGACGGCGGCGAGGACGGCGGTTCTCAGGCGTGGCACGAGGTGTTCTCCGGAGGTCGGCGACGGGTCACCTCCACCCGTTCCGCTGAACGCGTCGGAAGGAAGGTGAGGCTTACCTTACTTAGGTATGCCTAACCGTCAAAGCCGGTGCCAAGCCGTGGACCGAAGAGCCTTGTCAGAGAGCACCGCCCAGCGTCACGCCTCCGTCGATGGTCAGGGTCTGGCCGGTGATCCACGAGGCGTCGGCGGACAGGAGGAAGCTCACGGCCCCGGCGACGTCCTCGGGGACGCCGAGCCTCTTCATCGGGTAGGCGGCCGCCACCTGCTCCTCACGGCCGGTGTAGAGCGCCTCGGCGAACTTCGTCTTGACGACCGCGGGCGCGACGGCGTTGACGCGCACGTCGGGACCGAGCTCGTGGCCCAGCTCGGTGGTCAGGTGGATGAGCGCGGCCTTCGAGACGCCGTACCAGCCGATGACGCCCGAGGCGCCCTGCCCGGCGACCGACGCGAGGTTGACGACCGCGGCGGGGTGCTCGGCGTCACCGAAACCCGCGCCGACGGCCTTGCGGATCCACGAGAACGCCGCGACGACGTTGACGTCGAGCACCTTGCGGGCGACGTCGAGGTCGGTGTCGAGCATCGGGCCGTAGACGGGGTTGATGCCGGTGTTGTTGACGAGCAGGTGCAGGCCGCCGAACGTCTCCCTCGCCGCAGCGATGGTCTCGTCCTGGTGCGCCTCGTCGGCGGCGTTGCCGGCCACCCCCAGCGCGCACTCGGGACCACCGAGCCGCTCGACGGCCTCGGCGAGCGCCTCCTGCCGACGCGCCGTGACGACGACCCTGGCACCGTCGGCGACGAGCCGCTCGGCGATGCCGAAGCCGATGCCGCGGGAGGCACCGGTGACGATGGCGACGGCGCCATCGTGGCGCCGTCGGGCGTCCTCACCGCCCATCAGAAGCCGAGGTCCCGGCCGATGAGCTCCTTCATGATCTCGTTGGAGCCGGCCCAGATCTTCGTGACGCGGGCGTCGCGCCAGGCGCGAGCCACCCGGTACTCGTTCATGAAGCCGTAGCCCCCGTACAGCTGGACGCAGTGGTCGAGGACGTCGTTCTGCACCTGGGAGCTCCACCACTTCGCCTTGGCGGCGTCGACCGCGCTGAGCCGGCCCTGGCTGTGGGCCAGGACGCAGTCGTCGACGTAGGCCTCGGCCACCTCGATCTTCGTCACGAGCTCGGCCAGGAGGAACTTGTTGTGCTGGAACTGGCCGATGGACTGGCCGAAGGCCTGGCGGTCCTTGGCGTACTGGATGGTCTCCTCGAGGATCGCCTTCGGGTGCGCGACGTTCGAGACGGCGGCGCCGATGCGCTCCTGGGGCAGGCGCTGCATCATCGCGATGAAGCCCGTTCCCTCGGGCCCGAGCCGGTTCTCGTCG
Source organism: Monashia sp. HAY1-5C (assembly GCF_056755255.1). NCBI lineage: Bacteria > Bacillati > Actinomycetota > Actinomycetes > Micrococcales > Intrasporangiaceae > Intrasporangium > Monashia sp. HAY1-5C. The sequence continues at coordinate 5,791 of NZ_JBPGXG010000141.1, forward strand.
GGCAGGCGGACGTTCTCGAAGAACAGCTCGGCGGTGTCCGACTCCTCCATGCCGACCTTGTCGAGCTTGCGGCCGTTGTGGAATCCCTCCGTGCCGCGCTCCACGACGAAGAGGGTGATGCCCTTGGCCCCCTTGGACGGGTCGGTGCGGGTGGCCACGATGACGAGGTCGGCCTGGTAGCCGTTCGTGATGAAGGTCTTGGAGCCGTTGAGCACCCAGCCGTCGCCGTCGCGCACTGCGGTGGTCTTGAGGGCGGCGAGGTCGGAGCCGCCCGAGGGCTCGGTCATCGCGATGGCGCAGACGAGGTCGCCGCTGGCCATGCCCGGCAGCCAGCGCTGCTTCTGCTCCTCGGTGCCGAGGTCGACGATGTAGGGCGGGCAGACGTCGGAGTGGATGCCGAAGCACGAGCTCGTCGCGGCGTTGAAGCGCGACATCTCCTCGGCGATGACGGCGTTGAAGCGGTAGTCCTTGACACCGGCGCCGCCGAACTCCTCCGGGATCTCGAAGCCGAACAGGCCCTGCTTGCCGGCCTCGCGCCAGATGTCCCGGTCGATCGACTTGGCCTCGATCATCTGCTCGGCGCGCGGCTGCAGCGTGCGGTGCACGAACTCGCGCGCCGACGCGCGCATCGCCTCGTGGTCCTCGTCGTAGATGTTGCGGGGCATCCGTCCTCCGTGGGGCGTGGGGGCGTGGCTGGCGACGCGCCGTACCGACAGGTAACTAAGCGCTTGCTTAGTCTCCCGCCGCTACGGCATGCTGTCAACGTGCCGCAGCCCACGCCGAGCCGGACCTCACGCGCGAACCCGAGCCAGGACCCGTCGACCGTCGACCGCCTCATGCACGCGGCCGCGCACGCCTTCGCCGACAAGGGCTTCCACGCCACGACGACCCGCGACATCGCCTCGGGCGCGGGCCTGTCCCCCGCGGGGGTCTACGTGCACTTCGGGACGAAGGAGGAGCTGCTCTTCAACCTCAGCCGCAGCGGCCACGAGAGCGCCCTGCGCCTCCTGCGCGGCGCCATCGCCGACGGCCCGACGCCGACCGAGCAGCTGGCCAACGTCATGGCGCGGTTCACCGAGTGGCACGTCGAGCAGTACCAGGTGGCGCGCGTCGTGCAGTACGAGCACCACCACCTGACGCCCGAGCACCACGCCGAGGTGCTCGCCCTGCGCAAGGAGATGGACGGCCTCGTCCGCGGCATCCTCGAGCGGGGTGTCGCCGACGGCGCCTTCACCGTCGACGACAGCGGCGACACGGCCCTCGCGCTCCTGTCGATCGTCGTCGACGTCGCCCGCTGGTACTCCCCCACGATCCGCCGGTCCCCCGCACAGATCGGCGCGACCAATGCCGCCCTCGCGCTGCGGCTGGTCGGCGCGGCGGGCTGACCCGCGTGGCGGCCCACGCCGGCCACAGCGTCCTCCTCGTCCCGGTCCCGCAGCTCGAGCCGTTCGTCCTCGGTCGCACCCGCCACTACGACGAGGCGTACGCGTCCGAGGACCCGAGCTTCGTCCACGCGCACGTCACGGTCCTCGGACCCTTCCTGCCACGCCATGAGCTCACCGAGGAGGTCTTCGGCATCGTGGACGAGATCGCCTCTGCCACGGGGCCGTTCGACTTCACCCTTGAGCGGACGGACACGTTCCCCAACGGTATCGTGCACCTGCTCCCGGACCCCGACGACGTGTTCCGCAGCCTGACCGCCGCCCTGTGGCAGGCCTTTCCGCAGTGTCCCCCGTACGGCGGTGCCTTCGCCGACGTCGTGCCGCACCTGACCCTCGACGCGGTGTCCGACACCGTCACCGAGGACTCGACCCGGCTGGCCGTGAGGTCGTGGACACCGGCCGCGTGCCGTGCCGAGCGGCTCGACCTCGCCTGGTACGAACCCCACCGGTGCCACCTGCTGCGCTCGTGGCGCCTCGGCGGGCACGGGGTCGCGTCCACCCAGCGGGGTGGGTCAGGCGTCCGGGTCAGTCCCCGAGGACCGGAGTCGGGAGAGGACCGGCGGGGTGGGCAGTCTGTGCCCCGTGCTGGGTCTCGCGCGCGGCCGTCGGCTCGGGGCCGAGGTCGACCGTGAGGCGAGGCAGGAAGAACTGCACGAGCGGTCCGATCGACACGGCGTACAGCACCGTGCCGAGGCCCACGGAGCCGCCGAGCAGCCAGCCGACGACGAGGACGACCACCTCGATCGTCGTGCGCACCAGCCGGATCGACAGTCCGGTGCGGCGGGCGAGGCCGGTCATCAGGCCGTCGCGCGGGCCGGGTCCGAGCTGGCTGCCGATGTACAGACCGCCGGCGACGCCGTTGAGCACGAGGCCGGACAGCAGGAGCGTCGCACGGGCCCACAGGGCGCCCGGCTCGACGATGAGCGCGAGACCGGCGTCGGCGGCCAGACCGATGACGACGACGTTGGCCACGGTGCCGAGGCCGGGCCACTGGCGCAGCGGCACCCAGAGCAGGAGCACGAGCGCGCCGGTGACGATGGTGACCTGCCCGAAGCTGAGCGGCACGTGGCTCGCGACGCCCATGTGGAAGACGTCCCACGGGTCGAGCCCGAGCGCGCCGCGGACCATCATCGCCATCGAGACGCCGTAGAGCGTCAGCCCGACGAGGAGCTGGAGGACGCGCCGCGGCAGGTGCGGCGCTCGCAGCTGGGCGACCGGTCCGAGGTTGCGCAGGGGCACGTGGCGTCTCATGGCACCATCGTGGCCACGATTGGACTGCCGGTTAAGGGCCAGTCATGGCAGAGTGGACCTCATGCGCTCCGTCTCCGCCCGGACCCTGTCCGCCCTCCTCGGACCCGAGCCGCTCCCCCGGCCGGCCTACCGCGGGCTCGCGGACGCGGTGCGCCGCCTCGTCTCCGACGGCCGGCTCCTCGTCGGCACCCGGCTGCCGAGCGAGCGCGCCCTGACCGCCGAGCTCGGGCTGAGCCGCACGACGGTCGTCGCCGCCTTGGACGCGCTGCGTGACGAGGGTTTCGTCGTCACCCGTCGCGGCTCTGGCAGCGTCGTCGCCCTGCCCACGGGCGCTTCGGGTCTCGCGCTGTCCGGCGCAGGTCTCATCCCGACCGACGTGCCGCCCGAGGTCATCGACCTCACCTACGCCGCGCTGCCCGCGGCCGCCGGCCTCACCGCCGCGTACGAGCGCGCTCTCGCCGAGCTGCCACGGCACCTCGCGACGGCCGGCTACCACCCCCACGGGCTGCCCGAGACCCGCGCCGCGATCGCCGACTGGTTCGACGGTCGGGGTCTGCCCACCTCACCCGAGCAGGTCGTCGTCACCTCCGGCGCCCACGCCGGGCTCTCCTCGGTCCTGCGGGCCGAGCTCGACGTCGGTGACCGCGTCCTCGTCGAGACCCCGACCTACCCCAACGCCGTCGTCGCGGTCCGGCGCTCGGGCCTGCGGCCCGTGCCGACCCCCCTGACCCGGCTCGGCTGGGACCTCGACGCGGTCGAGGTCGCCCTGCGCCAGAGCGGGGCCAGGATGGCCTACCTCATCCCGGACCACCAGAACCCGACCGGGCTGCTCATGGACGCCCCGACGCGGGTCGCCGTCGCCGACGTGCTCGCTCGCGGTCGCGCCGTGCCGGTCGTCGACGAGACGTTCGTCGAGCTCGGCCTCGACGAGGCGGCCGCCGCCGACCGCGTCGCGCCGTTCGCGACCTCGGCCCCGGCGGCGTACACCCTCGGCAGCGCGGGCAAGACCTGGTGGGGCGGCATCCGCGTCGGGTGGGTGCGCGCGCCGCGCGAGGCGGTCGGAGCCGTCGTGGAGTCGCGCCACAGCCTCGACCTCGGCAGCGCGGTGCTCGAGCAGCTCGTCGTGGCCGACCTGCTGCGCCAGGGGGACGCGGTGCTGGTCGCCCGGCGCCGCGAGGCCCGCGCGCGCCGCGACGCCATGGTGGCGGCCGTGCGGCGCCACCTGCCCGACTGGCGGTTCGACGTGCCGGTCGGAGGGCTCAACCTGTGGTGCGAGCTGCCGGTGGCCCGCGGTGACCAGCTGGCCCGCGTCGCCGAGCAGGCCGGCGTCCGGCTCGCTCGGGGAAGCCAGTTCGCCGCGGCCGGCGGACTCGGACGCTGGGTCCGGATCCCCTTCTGCGTCCCGGCCGACGAGGCCGACGAGGTCGGCCGACGCCTCGCGGCCGCCTGGGACCTCGCCCTCGCGGGGAGGCCGGTCCGCGACGACGCGCCGCCGCTCATCGCCTGACCCACCGGTCGTGCCGACCCGCCCTGTCACACTGGGGAGGTGGGAAGCTCACGCGTGACGGTGCGGACGTGCCGCTGGGAGGACGGCGCCGTCGTCGAGGAGGGCTTCGCCCTCGAGCAGGTGTCCGACCACCTCGACCGCGAGGGCTCCCTGCTCTGGGTCGACCTCTGCGAACCCGACCACGACCACCTGCTCCGGCTGGCCGGCGAGCTGGGCCTCGACCCCCACGCCGTCGAGGACGCCGTCACCGCCGGCGAGCGGCCCAAGGCCACCCGGCACGCCAAGCACACCTTCCTCACGGTGTATGCGACCCGCCTCGAGGCACCGGAGGACGACCCGACCGCCCGGGACTCGCGGCTGCGCCTGACGCGCATCTCTGCGTTCGTCCTGCCGCGGGGTGTCATCACGGTGCGCTCCAACCCGGACTTCGACATGGGCCGGGTCCTCGACCGGTGGAACGAGGACCCCGAGCTGCTGCGCCACGGCGTCGGCGCCCTCGTCCACGGCCTCCTCGACACCGTCGTCGACGGGCACTTCGAGACGATCCAGCAGCTCGACGACGCGATCGAGGGACTCGAGGACGACCTCTTCGACGACCGTGGTCGGACACGCGTCGCGCAGGTGCGCACCTACCGACTGCGCAAGGAGCTCGTCGAGCTGCGCCGGGTCGTGCTGCCCATGCGTGACGTCGTCAACGCCGTGCTGCGCCACCGCACGGACCTCGACGAGCGGCGCCCAGAGCTCGACGGATTCTACGACGACCTGTACGACCACGTCGTGCGCGCCGCCGAGTGGACCGAGTCGCTGCGCGACATGGTGACGACGGTCTTCGAGACCAACCTGTCGCTGCAGGACGCCCGGCTCAACACCGTCATGAAGAAGCTCACCGCCTGGGCGGCGATCATCGCCGTGCCGACGGCTGTCACCGGCTGGTACGGCCAGAACGTGCCCTACCCCGGGTTCGGCTCGCACGCAGGCGTGCTCGTCAGCGGTGGCGTCATCGTCGTGGTCGCGGCCCTGCTCTACCTCGTGTTCCGACGCAAGGGGTGGATCTAGGG